>NZ_RZTF01000257.1:6033-9408 GCF_004023175.1 Mesorhizobium sp. M7A.F.Ca.MR.362.00.0.0 | reverse complement strand
GTTGCATGTCGTTCAACGGGCTGCACCAGGAGAAGTTCAATGACAAGCATCACCGCCACGAAAGCCAGCGTGTAGGCAAGAATGGCGGCGACATCGAAGAGCTGGAAATAGAGATGGATCTGGAAGCCGACACCGTTCGAGCGGCCGAGCAGTTCGACGACCAGGACGATCTTCCAGATGAGGGCAATGCCGGATCGCGATGCGGCGGCAAGATAGGGCTGCAATTGCGGCAGCAGGATATGGCGGATGCGTTCAAGGCGGCCGAAGCGATAGACGGTGGCCATTTCGGCGTAACTTGGATCAAGCGCCCTGGCGCCTTCGCGCATCGTCACCACGACATTCGGGATCTTGTTCACCGCCACCGCGCCGATCGCCGCCGCCTCGTTGAGGCCGAACCAGATGTAGCCGAGGACGATGACCACCAGCGCCGGGATGTTGAGGAACAGGATCACCCATGGGTTGAAAAAGCGGTCGACGCGACGATGGCTGCCGAGCAAAACGCCGATGACGGATCCGACGATCATGGCGACGATATATGCCGCGGCGACCCGGCCGAGAGTCACGCCGAGATGGTAAAAGAGGTCGCCGCTCGCAGCCTCCCTGAGAAGCACCTGCCAGACCTGCCGAGGCCCTGGAAAGGCACGGCTTGGCCAGACGCTTGCCGCAAGGTTCCACAGCAGGCAAAGCCCGAGCAGGGAGACCGCTACGGTCAGCGCGGGCATGAGTGCCGTCGCCAGACTGCGTCGGCCGGACATGCTCGGCGGAGCATCACGCGTGCCGTCGGTCCCCAATGCGGTCATTTCCGGGGATCCTGCCAGAACGTGCCGGGCGCCATTTCCGGCGCGCTGCCGACAAGTTTCGCGCCGCCGACCGCCGCCAACACATGGTATAGCCTGCCGGCGTCGGCCGCTTCCTCGGCGACCGACCGTCTGGGAATGCCCTGGCGGTAGCGATCGCGCAGTTTTTCCAGTTCCTTGCCTTCAGCGCGAATGATCGGCGCCAGGCGCAGCCATTCGTCATCGGATCTGGCCAGCAAGTCCTTGGCTTGCGCGGACGCCCTCACGAAACCCCTGACTGCATCCGGGTTCTCGTTTGCCCATTGGTCATGGAAGACGTAACCGAGGGCCGAAACGGGTCCCAGAGCCCCGAGCGACTTTGCCGCGTCGTTCACGCCGATCAGTCGACGGAAGCCATTGGCCTCGAGACGGGCGCAAAAATGCCAGAAATTCAGCACCGCATCGAGTTCGCCCTGTATTGCCTTTTCCGAAATCAGCGGCGGCGCGCCAAAGACGATGTCGCTGGTTGCCGACAGGTCGACGTCGAGATCGCGTCTGGTCAGCGCTTGGATAAGCAGCCAACTCTTGTCGAGCGGGCCGCCGGCGACGCCGATTTTCTTGTCCTTGAGATCGGCGATCGTCCGGATCGGCGAGTCCTCCTTCACCATGATCGCCCCCACGGCGGTCGAATAGGGGGTCAATGTGACGTCACCGCCTTCGGAGCGCTGGCGCGAGACCCATAGCCAGTCGGAGACGATCATGTCGATCGCGCCAGCCAGCATCGCGACGTTGGTTGCATCCTCGCCGGCGAAGTCGATGATCTCCAGATCGATCCCGTTGGCGGCATCGAATTTGTGCCGCCTTAGCGTATCGAGTTCCCAACTCACGGTTCCAAACTTCAGCACACCGAGGCGAATCCTGGCTGCCGCAACGACCGGCCTGGTAGCAAGAACAGCGGCTGTCCCGAGAACCGCTAGACGCAGCGTCATGCGCCGTGAAACCATCATGACACCTCCTCCCCAGGGTTCCGCGCAGCCAAATCAGATGGCTCGTTCCTTGCTCGGAAATGCGCATTTCCAGCGCATGACCTTGAGGTTCGGGTGTTCTTGAGACCATTTCGCGATTTCGCTGGGGGCAAGGATCATGCATTGGAACAGAGTGCCGCGGCTCTCGAAATAGAGATGTTCGTCTCGGCAATTGCTCGGATTGGCGCTGAGGCAAACCGTCAATATGAGATCGACCATGTCCATTCAGCACCTCTTGCGCGTTCCCAAACGCCCATATCGGCGAGCCCAGCCCAACCAGGAGCGAGGACAAAATCACCGCTTGCCGGATTTCCCGAGGTGCCAATGGAGAAACCGGAATGAGGTCAAGCTACGCGCTCGCCGGATAGCCGTCAACAAAGACGAATGGACAGGTCTCTTGAGCACCCAGGCCTCTAAACCTTTGTACGATTGACTTTCACAACATGCCAATTAGCTTCTGAGCCACGCGGCGCGGCTCCACGGGAGAAGCGGATATTCCACTCCACCGCGTAAGGCGCATGCAGACGGATCAAAGGATCGGCATGCGCAAATCGTCCAGGGCACCCAGACGATCAATGAGGAAATACCATGCGCGCAATCGCATTTTTCGCAGTCATGTCCGTTGTGCCCTTCATCGCGAGCCAATCCCAGGCCCAGGATGCGGCGGCTGGTGAGAAGGTCTTCGCCAAATGCAAGGTCTGCCATGCCGCCGACCAGGACAAGAACAAGGTCGGCCCGTCGTTGAACGGCGTCATAGGCCGAACGGCTGGGACACACCCGGGGTTCAGCTATTCTCAGGCGATGGTCGCGGCTGGCAAATCCGGCGTCAAATGGGATGAGCCCTCGCTGAAGACCTATCTTCACGATCCCAAGGCCATGATCAAAGGAACGAAGATGGCGTTTGTCGGCCTCAAGCAGGACGAAGACATCGCCAATGTCATTGCCTATCTGAAGCAATTCTCGAAATAGAGCGCAGCCGGCCGTTCGAATTTGCGTTCGGCCGGCGGACGCCTTGATCACGCATCGGCTTGCAGCCTCTGCATGGCCGAAGGCAGATCGAAAAGGCTGTCGCAAACGAGGTCGGCGCCAAGCTCTTCCACCGGAATGTGGCTGTAGCCGCCGCGCAACAGAATGACGGGCATGCCGGCGGCGCGTGCGGCGCCCAGGTCGGCGCCACTGTCTCCGACCAGCAGCGCGTCGCCGGCGTCGACCCCAAGCTGTGCCAACGCCAGCAGCAGGGCGTCGGGCGCCGGTTTCAGGTATGTCACCGCGTCTCCGCCAACGATTGCGCCGAAATATTCCGTCAATCCGAAATGAAGCAGGATTTCGCGGGTCGCCAACTGCGGTTTGTTGGTTGCCACCCCCATGCTTACTCCGCCCAAATGAAAGTGGGTGAGAGCCTCCCTGACTCCAGGCATCAGCCTTGTCAGGCCGGTCAGATGCCGGCGGTAGATAGGCGCCATGACGCGGTTGGCCTCATCGAGAGCGTTGCCGAGCAGTGGCGCTCCCGACGCCGCGAAGGCTCGCTCGATCAATTTCCTGACGCCGCCGCCGATCATGGCCGTGACCTGATC
>NZ_RZTF01000257.1:3610-6023 GCF_004023175.1 Mesorhizobium sp. M7A.F.Ca.MR.362.00.0.0 | reverse complement strand
GACCTGATCCAGGCGCAGCGGCGGCAGACCGCGACTGGCCAGCAGTTCGTTGACGGCGGCCGCTATGTCCGGTGCCGAGTCGACCAGCGTGCCGTCGAGATCGAACAGGATCGCCTTCGGCGATCGAAGCGGCCTACCTGCGCCGACGTTCATGCGGCATCCTTCCACTTGATCGAGCAGCCGATCGAGGCGATCTGGTCCAGCGGCCCGTCGCCGGTTCGGGCAACCTGCTTCATCGCCTCGAACAGGTCGCGTCTCAGCCCGGGCGCTCCGGCTTCTCGTCGCGAGGCGTCCAGCCGACCGCGATATTGCAGTCCCAACTCGCTGTTGAACCCGAAGAAATCGGGAGTGCACACGGCTGCGTAATCGCGCGCCACAGTTTGGCGGTGGTCGTGTAGGTAAGGGAAGCTGAAGCCGTTCGTCGTGGCGAAGAGCTTCATTTGGTCGAAGGAATCCTCCGGGTAGGTGTCGGCATCGTTTGAGTTGATCGCGACAAAGCCGATACCTTCGGCCTTGAGATCGTTGGCATCGCGCACGATACGTGAAATCACCGCCTTCACATAAGGGCAGTGATTGCAGATGAAGGCCACGACCAGGCCGTTCGGGCCGGCCTGGCTGAAGATCGAATGCGACCTGCCGTCGACGCCAGGCAAAACGGCATCGATGGCGCGCCAGCCGAAATCGCAGACAGGGGGGACGGCCGCCATGCTTGCCTCCGATGGAATTGTTTACGCGGCTTTCCGGATCGCACCGTCGGCCGTCTGTCGGATGGCTCCAATGTTGGCGCGATAAGCCGCCTCGGTGCCCCCCTTGAACACGGCCGACCCGGCGACCAGCACATTGGCCCCGGCCGCGGCGACCAGCGGGGCGGTTTCGGCCGTGACGCCGCCATCGATTTCGATGTCAATCGGGCGGTGGCCAACCAGTGCCTTGATTCGCCTGATCTTCTCGATGACCGCGGAAATGAAGGCCTGGCCGCCAAAGCCTGGATTGACCGTCATCAGCAGCACCAGGTCAAGCCTGTCGAGCACATACTCGATGACGCTCTCCGGCGTCGAAGGATTCAGCGATACGCCGGCCTTCTTGCCGAGATTTTTGATCGCCTGCAGGGAACGATCGAGATGCGGCCCGGCCTCGGCATGCACCGTGATGATGTCGCAGCCGGCGTCGGCGAAGGCGGCCAGATAGGGGTCGGCCGGCGCGATCATCAGATGGCAGTCGAAAATTTTGTCCGTTCGGCCGCGGATCGCCTTGATCACCGGCGGACCGAAGGTGATGTTGGGCACGAAATGGCCGTCCATCACGTCGAGATGGATCCAGTCGGCACCCGCCCGCACGACAGCTTCGACCTCGTCGCCGAGCCGCGAGAAATCCGCGGAAAGCACGGAGGGTGCGATGATTGTCCTGGTGACCATGGTCGTCGTCTCCAATTCTGTCTGCGGGTGTTGGTCGCTGCGCCAGCCGGCTCCATCCCGTCAGCGCATCTTCGTCTCCGGTTCGCCTTCGAGTTTCCCTTCCGCGAACACGCGGCTGCCGCGGATGTCGGATTCCTCGATGGTGATAAGATCGGCTTTGGTCAACACCCGGCTGCGCGATGCGAAAAGCCGGTTGGCCTGCCGCAGCCGCGCCCGGTCGAGCCCATTGCGGACCGAACGCGCGTTGGAGAAATGCGGCAGCCTCATGCGGATCGGAAGATACTCTTCGAGCGCACGGGACGCCGCCTCGCTGAGGCGATAATTCTGCTCCGCGAGCATAATCTCGGCGATCGATTTCAGTTCGCTGACACCGTAGTCGGGGAAATCGAGGTGATGGGCGATGCGCGAACGCATGCCGGGATTGCTGTCGAAGAAGCGGTCCATCTTGTTCTTGTAGCCGGCAAGGATCACAACCAGATCGTCACGGTTGTTCTCCATGCACTGCAGCAGGATTTCGATCGATTCCTGGCCGTAGTCGCGTTCGTTCTCGGGCTTGTAGAGATAGTAGGCCTCGTCGATGAAAAGCACGCCGCCCATGGCACGCTTGATCACCTCGCGGGTCTTGGGCGCGGTGTGGCCCACATACTGGCCGACGAGATCGTCGCGCGTCACGGCGACCATGTGGCCTTCGCGGACGTAGCCGAGACGATGCAGGATTTCGGCCATCCTCAGCGCCACGGTGGTCTTTCCGGTGCCGGGATTTCCCGTAAAGTTCATGTGCAGCGTCGGGGCGCCCGAGGTCAGCCCGAACTTGCGGCGAAGCCGGTCGACCAGGAGGAGAGCGGCGATCTCGCGGATGCGAGTCTTGACCGGCTTCAGGCCAACGAGTTCACGGTCGAGCTTGTCCATGACCTCGTCGATGTTGGACGCCTCGAATTCGGCCTGCAGATCAACCGTCGCGTCCTGTGCGGCAGCGTCCTTGGTCATCGCGGTTCAGC
>NZ_RZTF01000257.1:1949-3600 GCF_004023175.1 Mesorhizobium sp. M7A.F.Ca.MR.362.00.0.0 | reverse complement strand
TTCAGCATGGTTCGGCTAGCTCCGCTCGCCCTCGGGCCTGTCGGTCGCATAAGGCACGATCGAATAACCCTGGCTGCGGCCGTCGCGCTCCTGGCGCAGCAGCCGGAACCCGGGTTCGCTGGGCGGCCGGTTGACAATGAACGACATGCGCGGGGCTTCCCAGCCCTTGGTCGAATCGAAGGCGGTTACCCGCACATACATGTTCGGACAGGCTTTCCGGCAAGCGTTGACCTCGAGCAGTATGCCCGCCGGATCTTTCAAGTCGAACATCGGGTTGCCGTACATTTCCCAATAGGTATTTCGCGGATGCGGATCGTCCGTGTACTCGACGCTGACCGCCCAATGGTTCTTCAGCGCGTATTTGATCTGCGCCGAAATCTGCTCATCGGTCAGGTCGGGCAGGAACGAGAACTGTCCCTGCGTGACCTTGTTTCCCGGATTGGTCATCATGACGACGGTTCCTTTCGTCTAGAAGCTGGGCGTTGCGGTTGGCACGAAGTCGGCCGTGTCGGTCGATTCGTAGTTGAAGGTGACGTCCTTCCAGGTCTCCAGGGCAGCCTTCAGCGGCGTGCACCATCTGGCCGCCTGTTCGAGGATCTTGGTCCCTTCGCGCAAATAATCGCGCCCCTCGTTGCGGGCCAGGATCATCGCTTCCAAGGCGACGCGATTGGCTGTCGCGCCAGCCTGGATGCCGTCCGGATGGCCGATCGTGCCGCCGCCGAACTGCAGGATGACGTCCTCGCCGAGATAGTGGATCAACTGGTGCATCTGGCCGGCATGGATGCCGCCCGAGGCGACGGGCATCACCTTGTTGAGCGAGGCCCATTCCTGATCGAAGAACAGCCCGGTTTCGAGGTTCTGCGGCGTGCGCTCCTCGCGCAGCGTGTCATAAAATCCCTTGATCATGAGCGGGTCGCCTTCCAGCTTGCCGACCACCGTGCCGGCATGGATGTGGTCGACGCCGGCCATGCGCATCCATTTGCAGATGACGCGGAAATTCATGCCGTGGTTCTTCTGGCGCGAATAGGTCGAGTTGCCGGCACGGTGCAGGTGCAGGATCATGTCGTTGCGGCGCGCCCACTTGGCCATCGACTGGATCGCCGTGTAGCCGATGACGAGGTCGATCATGACGATGCAGGAGCCAAGCTGCTTGGCGAATTCGGCGCGCTCGTACATCTCCTCCATCGTGCCGGCGGTGACGTTGAGATAATGTCCTTTGACCTCGCCGGTGGCGGCCGACGCCTTGTTCACGGCCTCCATGCAGTAGAGGAAGCGGTCGCGCCAGTGCATGAAGGGCTGCGAGTTAATGTTCTCGTCGTCCTTGACGAAGTCGAGGCCGCCCTTCAGCGCTTCGTAAACGACGCGCCCGTAATTGCGTCCCGACAGGCCGAGCTTCGGCTTCGTCGTCGCGCCGAGCAGCGGCCGGCCGAACTTGTCGAGCCGCTCACGCTCCACCACGATACCGGTCGCCGGCCCCTGGAAGGTTTTGAGGTACGCCACCGGGATACGCATGTCTTCCAGCCGCAGCGCCTTGACTGCCTTGAAGCCGAACACATTGCCGATGATCGATGCGGTCAGATTGGCGATCGAGCCCGGCTCGAACAGGTCGAGGTCGTAGGCGATGTAGGCGAAGTACTGTTGTTCGGTTTTG
>NZ_RZTF01000257.1:0-1939 GCF_004023175.1 Mesorhizobium sp. M7A.F.Ca.MR.362.00.0.0 | reverse complement strand
GTGTTCGGCACCGGCTCGGATCTGAAAGCCTTGGCGCGGTAGAGTTCGCAAGCGGTCAGCCGGTCGGTCCACACCACGGTCCACGTCGCGGTGGAGGATTCGCCGGCGATGGCCGCCGCCGCCTCCTCGTGGTCGACGCCCGGCTGCGGCGTGATCCGGAACATGGCGATCAGATCGGTTTCCTTGGGCCTGTAGTCAGGCTCCCAGTAGCCCATCTTCTTGTAGGGGATGACCCCTGACTTGTAGCGTTCCTTGCCTTCCTTGAGCGTTCCCGCTGGCAGTATGTCGATCTTGTTCATGACAGGTCTCCTGTTTGTTGCTCAGGCGGCTTTCGCGGTGGCGATATGGGGATCGAGCTTTCCCGCGGCGTAACGTTTCGCCATCTCGTCCATGGCGATGACCTTGATCTTCGAGGCGTTGGACGCCGTGCCGAAACGCTCGAACCGGTCCCGGCAAAGGTCGCGCAAGGCGTCCATGGCGGGTTTCAGGAATTTACGGGGATCGAACTCGCGCGGGTCTTCCGTCGCGACGCGGCGGAACTGCCCGGCCATGGCCATGCGGCAATCGGTGTCGATGTTGACCTTGCGCACGCCGTAGCGGATGCCGCGCTCTATCTCCTCGACCGGAACGCCAAAGGTCTGGGGCATCTCGCCGCCGTATCTGTTGATGATGTCCTGCAACTCCTGCGGCACCGAGGACGAGCCGTGCATGACCAGATGCGTGTTGGGCAGCTTTTCGTGGATCGCCTCGATCACCTGCATGGCCAGGATGTCGCCGTCCGGCTTGCGGGTGAATTTGTAGGCGCCGTGCGAGGTGCCGCAGGCGATCGCCAGCGCGTCGACCTGGGTTGCGGTCACAAAGTCGACCGCCTGATCGGGATCGGTCAACAACTGGTCGTGGGAAAGCGCGCCTTCGGCGCCGTGGCCATCCTCTGCCTCGCTTTGACCGGTTTCCAGCGAGCCGAGCACACCCAGTTCGCCTTCGACGGAAGCGCCGACCCAATGCGCCATGCGTGCGACGCGTTCGGTTATGGCGACGTTGTAGTCGTAGCTGGCCGGCGTCTTGGCGTCCGCCATCAAGGATCCGTCCATCATCACCGAGGTGAAGCCGTGGCGGATCGCGGAAAGGCAGGTGGCCTCGCTGTTGCCGTGGTCTTGATGGATGCATAGCGGGATGGTCGGGTGGATTTCGGTCAGCGCCTCCATCATCTTGGCCAGCATGATGTCGTTGGCATAGGATCGGGCGCCACGCGAAGCCTGGATGATGACAGGCGCGTCGCAGGCCTTGGCCGCTTCCATGATGGCGAGGCCCTGTTCCATGTTGTTGATGTTGAATGCCGGTACGCCGTAGCCGTGCTCGGCGGCATGGTCGAGAAGCTGGCGAAGGGTGATGCGAGCCATTGTGAATCCTCCTAGATGATGAGCTTCAGCGCCGCTGCAGCAACCGCTTCGGACGTTATGTTGAAATGCCGGTAGAGGTCGGGGGCAGGGGCGCTGGCGCCGAAGCCGGTCATGCCGACGAAAGCACCGGTCTCGCCGATCCAGCGGTCCCAACCCAGCCGGGCTGCCGCTTCGACCGCGACGCGCGGCGCCGAGCCGAGGACGGCCTTGCGGGTGGCGCTTTCCTGCTCCTCGAAAAGCTCCCAGCACGGCATCGACACGACGGCGGCGGCGACGCCATGCTCGGTCTCCAGCCTTTCGGCGGCAGCAACCGCGATCTCGACCTCCGAGCCGGTGGCGATCAGGGTGACGGCGCGGTGCCTTGCCGGCTCCCGCAGGATGTAAGCGCCCTGGCAGGAGCGGTTCTCGTCGCTGTGCGACCGACGCAGCATCGGCAGGTTCTGGCGCGACAGCACCAGGACGCTCGGCCGATCCTTGCTCTTTAGCGCGAGTTCCCAGCACTCCGCCGTTTCGATGACATCCGCCCGGCGGAAGACGTT
>NZ_RZTF01000256.1:0-9459 GCF_004023175.1 Mesorhizobium sp. M7A.F.Ca.MR.362.00.0.0 | reverse complement strand
AACCAAAGGGGGGACTTCGTTGCGGCAGCGCTCGACGGCGAGCGGGCAGCGCGGGTGGAACGCGCACCCGGTGGGCGGATTGATCGGGCTCGGCACCTCGCCCTCAACGGGTGCTTCTAGTCGAACTCGCGTGGGATCCGGGACCGGAGCGGCCGCAATCAGCGCCTCGGTGTAGGGGTGGATCGGCTTGGCGAAGAGCGCCTCGCAGGGCGCAAGCTCCACGATCCTCCCCAAATACATGACCGCAACGCGATGGCCGATATGCTCCACGACACCAAGGTCATGCGAGATGAAGACGAAAGCGATACCCATCTGCTTCTGGAGGTCCAGAAGCAGATTCAAGATCTGCGCCTGCACCGAGACGTCAAGAGCTGACACCGCTTCGTCGGCGATGATGAGCGAGGGATTGAGCGCTAGTGCCCGCGCAATGCCGAGCCGCTGACGCTGGCCGCCCGACAACTCGGAGGGGAGCCTGTTCATCATCTCGGGGGACATTCCGACCTTTTGGAGAAGATCCGCAGCAAGCTTGTTGCGCTGCTTCCGGCTGAGGCGCTCGAAATTCTCGAGGGGCTCGGTGATGATCTGTCCGGCGCTGAGGCGGGGGTTCAACGACGAGTAAGGATCCTGAAAGACCATCTGCATCCGACGGCGAAACGCGTGGAGCGCTTGCTTTTTGAGGCCAGCAATGTCGTTCCCGTCGATTAGAACGCGTCCGCCCGTAGGTTCCACGAGCCGCATTAAGAGCCGCGCCACAGTGGACTTGCCGCAGCCGGATTCGCCGACGATGCAGAGTGTCTCGCCCGCCTCGACCGAGAAGGATACATCCTCGACCGCCCGCACCACGGGAATGCTCTTCCTAAAGAATCCCGCGCCGAGCGGATAGTGCTTAGTCAGGTTCTCGACTGTCAGCAAAGGACCACTCATGCTCCCATCACCTCTTCGGCGCGCCAGCAAGCGGCGGCGTGGCCTGGCCTGACATCACTCAGAATGGGTGTTTTCTCGCGGCAAATGTCGATCGCAAACGAGCAGCGTGGCGCAAAGCTGCAGCCCACAATGGGGTCGCGAAGGCTTGGCACAATCCCGGGAATTTCCGGAAGGCGACTTTGTCGGCCGCGCCGCCGGTCAGGCACCGATCGCATGAGGCCCTGGGTGTACGGGTGCGCCGGACGCGAGAACAAATCTATCACGTTCGCTTGTTCCACGATCCGCCCAGCATACATTACGATCACCCGCTGGCACGTCTCGGCGACAACGCCCAGATCATGCGTGATGAACATCACTGCCGTTCCTGTGCGCTCTTTCAGGTCGACGATGAGTCGCAGAATCTGTGCCTGGATTGTGACGTCGAGGGCCGTAGTCGGCTCGTCGGCAATCAACAGGTCCGGTGAGCAGGCAAGAGCCATGGCGATCATGGCGCGCTGGCGCATGCCTCCCGACATCTCATGCGGATAGTTGTTGACGCGACGCTCGGGGTCCGCGATGCGGACGAGACGGAGCATCTCTTCGGCCTTTGCCATGCCCACCGAGCGGGAGGCTTTCGTGTGGATCTGCACCGCCTCTGCGATCTGGCGGCCGACCGTATAAACCGGGTTCAGACTGGTCATCGGTTCTTGGAAAATCATGGCGATTTGGTCGCCGCGAATTTTTCGCATCTCACGATCGGACAGGTCGAGGAGGTCGCGTCCGTGGAAGCGGACTTCACCGCCGACAGTCTTCGCGCTCAGCTTCGGCAGCAGGCGAAGAATGGAGAGGGCAGTGACGCTCTTCCCGCATCCCGATTCGCCGACGACCCCAAGCGTTTCGCCTTTCATTACCTGGAAGCTGATGCCGCCCAGGGCGCGGGTGACACTGTCTTCGCCGAAAAAATGCGTTTCGAGGTTTCGGACATCGAGAAGCAAGTCATTCCCTGCGGCTTGATGCATCTGCATGTCAGCGCCTCCGCTTGGCGCGGGGATCGAACATGTCGCGCAGGCCATCCCCCAAAAGGTTGACCGCAAGGACCGTGACGGCGAGGCAGATACCGGGGGCGAAGATTGTCATAGGAGCGATGGCAAGAAACAGGCGAGAATTCGAGATCATGTTGCCCCAACTAGCGATCTCGGGCGGCACGCCGACGCCGAGAAAGCTCAGTCCGGCCTCTGTCAGAATCGCATCTGCGCAGACTATGGCGCTCTGGACCATAAGCGGCGGAATGGTACTCGGCACGATATGCCTCCACAGCACCTTTGGCAGGCGTGCGCCTCCACAGACGGCGGCCTCAACGTAAGGGCGATCGCGAACACTCAGAACCACCGAACGAACGAGCCGGGTGACGCTTGGCATCTGTGGAATCGTGATCGCGACGATGAGAATGCCGATGCCGGGACCCGTCAGAGAGATAAGGGCAATGGCCAGCAGCATAGTCGGGATCGACATTAGGCCATCCATGACCCGCATGACGACATTGTCGAAACCGCGACTGTAACCGGCGATAATACCGATAATAAGCCCGCCCACAGCTGCGGCTGCCGCCGACATCAATCCCACCAGTAGAGAAACTCGGGCACCGAATACGGTGCGTGCGAACACGTCCCGGCCCAGATGATCACTTCCGAACCACATCTTCGCGGAAGGTGGCTGAAGGCGATTGAATGGATCCATGTTCATCGGATCGCCGCCGTACAGCGGGGCAGCGAGTGCTAGGAGGATCAACAACGCCAATAGTCCGCCGCCTATCATCACCGGCGGATGACGCCTTGCTATGCGAGGCAGGTCAGATACTCGAAAGCGGCCGGTAGGAATGTATTCAACTGGCGGGGAGAGCAGTGTCATATCAGTACCGGATCCGGGGATCGATCAGCGTGTAGGCCAGATCGACTGCGAGATTAATAAGGACGTAGAGACCTGACGTCAGGATGAGCACGCTCTGGATGATGGGATAGTCGCGGTTGTTGATCGCATCCACCACCAGGCGGCCGATACCGGGTATGTTGAACACCGTTTCGGTAAGGACCACTCCGCCGATCAGATAGGCAAAGCTTATGCCGATGACGGTCAAGATCGGGACGCCGGCATTCTTCAAGGCATGGTGGAAAAGCATGGCATAGGACGAAGCGCCCTTGGCAGCGGCGGTTCGCATATAGTCCTCCGAGAGGACCTCGAGCATGCTCGCCCGCGTAACCCGGGCGATGAATGCAATGTAGCCAAGACTAAGGGCCACGGTGGGAAGGACCAGGTGCGCGAACCAAGGTCCAAGGCCACCATCGATCGGCGCATATCCCTGGACCGGCAGCCAGTGTGCCCTGATAGCGAAGAAGTATATGAGGAAATAGCCGATGACAAAGACCGGGACGGAATAGCCAAGTGCCGAAAAGGCGGTGAGGGCGCGATCGATGAAACCGCCAGTTCGCCAAGCGGCAAGGATGCCGAAAGAAACCCCGACCGTCACCGAAAACATCATCGTCAGGAGCGACAGGGAAAAAGTCGGCTCAAGCCGCTGCGAAATGAGCTCAAGAACAGGGCGTCCGGCAAAAATCGAGGTGCCGAAATCGCCGTCAAGCATATCCCGCGCCCATCGTATGAACTGGACCGGCATTGGGTCATTCAACCCCAACTTTTCCCGGATGCCGGCGATCATCTCCGCCGTGGCCGACTTGCCGGCAATCATGTCCGCTGGGTCACCCGGCGCCAGCCTGAGAAGCAGGAAGATGAAAATTCCGACCATCACCATGACGGCCATGGCCGAAACTATCCTGCGCAACATATACGTCGCCATCAGCCTGAGGCTTTCTGCATATTCCACCAGGCAACGTATGGCATCTCCACGAGTCCGGTAAGCGATTTGCGGTGAGCACTCGGGGATACAATTTGACCTAATCTGACGTCACCGACAAATTCCCACCAAATTCGTTGCATTTTGCGAGCCAATGCCTGTCGCTCTTCAAGAGTTTCGACATCCGGCCACTTGAGCCGAAGCGCCTCAAATTCGTCGTTCTTAGGCCAGCCGAACCAGGCGGCCTTTTCCCCGCTCGCGCCAAGGAAGACCGCGGTCATTGGATCGCCTTGGGCGTAATCGAAATCATCGGTGATAAAAATGCTCCAGCCACCGCTCTCAACAGGACCCTTGTTGCCCCGGCGCGCCACAATCCCACCCCAGTCACTTGGCGCAAGCTCAGCGTTGACACCAATCTTGCGTAGTTCGGCTGCGAGAAGCTGTGAGGCATTGCTGGCAGCGGCCCAAGACGTGGGGTCGAGAATAACAACCTTCTCACCAGCATATCCCGCCTCCTGGAAGAGCTGCTTGGCCCTTTTCGGGTCGCCGCCCTTCTTGAACCATCCTGTGTTCTCGTCATTGGAATAAGGTGTACTGTTTCCGAATATCGAAGTGACGGGTCGACTATACTTTGGATCAGGGGCAGTAACGCGCAGAAACGCCTCCTGATCAACCAAGTGAAGTATTGCCTGACGCGCTTTCACGTTATCGAATGGCTTCTGAAGGTGATTCATGCGCACGCACATGTCGTTGCCAGTTTTATTCAGGACCTGAAGTTCAAGATTGGGGTCGTTTTCGATCGCAGCATAGAAATCCGCAGGTGCATCGCGAAGGAAATCAAGCTCCCCTGCTTGCAAAGCAGCCAGATTAGTCTGCGCATCGCCGCCGTTTTCCCAAATGACACGATCGACCTTAACGACTTTACCGCCTGCAAACCCGTCAGAAGCCTCGCTGCGCGGCACGTATTTCTCATTGCGATCATAGGTGAAATTCGCACCCGGCCTGGCAAGAGCATGGTTAAACTTGAATGGACCCGATCCGATGTTCGCGGTCACCTGCTCGGTCGCAGGTCGCTCTGCAT
The DNA here is from genome assembly GCF_004023175.1 of Mesorhizobium sp. M7A.F.Ca.MR.362.00.0.0. Lineage (NCBI taxonomy): Bacteria > Pseudomonadati > Pseudomonadota > Alphaproteobacteria > Hyphomicrobiales > Phyllobacteriaceae > Mesorhizobium > Mesorhizobium sp. M7A.F.Ca.MR.362.00.0.0. The sequence continues at coordinate 4,627 of NZ_RZTF01000256.1, read as the reverse complement.
CCTTTTCGCGCATAATAAACAGGACCGGCGCTGACAGCGTAGCCAGCAGATCGATCAGTACCCCTAGAGGTTCGGTGAGCGTAATTACAAAAGTTTTGTCGTCCTTTTTCGAGATATCCTTGGCACGAGACATGATCAACTGTCCGCCCGGAGCCACTTGGGCCCAGCGGCGGATCGAGGCCACACAATCGGCTGCGGTGACCGCAGTGCCATCGTGCCAACTCAAACCATCCCGGAGTTCGAAACTATAAGTCTTCTTATCGTCGGAAACGCCCCACTTCCCGACCATTTGCGGTTGTGGCATAAGCTTGCTGTCGGGGGCGAATAGCGTATCATAAACGCCCAAGCTGTGGAAAACGGTGGGGTCGGTTGTCGTGAACACCGGATCAAAGATTTGGAGCTCAACCATTACCATCCGAACCGTCCGAGCGTCCGTTGGCAATGTTTGCCCACGCAAGATCGAGGGGAATGACAAAGCCGTTCCAGCCGCCATACTTAGCTTCATGAGGTCGCGTCGAGAGATTGTCATATTCTAGTTCCCCTTTTTCTTAACGGCGGCTCAAGGCACGCCTAATGGTTAAGTTACTATGGAGCGACTTGCGGCGACTTCGTGATTTTCAACTTATACATTGATTAGCAGACTCGCCATCTGAGCAGGTCGATCTGGAGAGATCCGCCATTCGTAATCCATGAGCCATTATCTGGCTCTCCTTGCTATGAACCACTGCGGGTGTACAGCGATCTCCCTGTTCAACGCGATTGCTGACCAAACTAAGCCAAATCTGATCATCAAACCTCGTGGCGTTGTGCAGCCGGTAGTTGATAGCCGACTCAGATGGGATGGCGATGGTTTGGGCAACATCATGCTACGGGCCGCTGAGTGCTTCATAGCTCAGACACCACTTAGTTCCCTTAGTATTTCCTGGCCGTTAAACCGCCATGGTTTCGATTATTCTTTATCGTGGAGGGCTTGTCGTCAAATTCAGTTTGTGTATCGTGGCCATCTAGCGCCGAGATGGTGGATGAAAGTGCCTGCGTTCGTAGAGCGCTCTCGGCTTGGTCAGGACAACCCATACAATGCGCGCGCCATCTTGGCGGCGGGTGCGACAACGGCCTTGTTCGGGTGCATCTGGCTCTGCAAGCCGTCGAGCCAGCGTCCAAGGCGATCCCGGGCTCGATCCAGGTCGAAAGCAGGAGCGCGCGCCATGAGCGAGGACCTTGCGGACGTAGCGGTTCCCGCGCTTGGTGATGCCACAGAGCTTCTGCTCGCCTCCGGTCGAGTGTTCACGGGGGACAAGGCTCAACCATGCGCGCCCACGCTCATCTCGAAATCAGATTAGCTCAATTCACAAACTGAATTTGACATGGAGCCCCTTGAAGCGATGAATCGATGAGAGTGTCTGGGCGCCTGAAAATCCGGCCAGAGGCTCGTTCGGCTTTAACGCCATTCCGAACGGGTGGAGAACCTCGGACGAAGGCAACAGTTACCAGAATGGCTTGAACCATGAAGATTGACGAAAAATCTGTTGCCGGCAAAGAGCTGATCGTCGAGGAACAGACCCAGCTCTTGGTAGTTGGCGCGGGTCCTGCTGGTCTCGCAGCCGCTATCGACGCGGCTCGCCGAGGACTCTCGGTCGTGCTCATTGACGAAAACCCGGTTCCCTTCATAACCATGGGCAACGAGGTGCCGCTTCACTACGGACAGGGCATGTCTCCTGTAGCGCGCAACCGCAATGCTATGCTTGAGAGCTTCGTCGCTTCCGAGCCACTTATCCAGACAGCGTTCGAAGCTGGGGTTGACGTCCGGCTCGGCACCGCCTGTTGGGGTCTTTATGCGAACGGTCCCGGTGTCCACTGGCTCCCCGGCACGATCGCCGGTCTGGCCGACGAGACACGTGGCTGGCTGATAGGCGCAGAATACGTAATTGTCGCAGCCGGCCGACGCGATATCGGGCTCGGCTTCCCTGGGTGGGAGAAGCCGGGCGTAATGGGTGCCACGGCGGCGGTTTCGCTGGCAACGCGGTTCAGGGCCCTAAACCCTCGGAGAGTGTTGATCCTCGGCACGTCGGCTGAGGCGCTGGCGGCTGCCGCAGCACTCGAGAAGGCCGGCGTGGAAATAGCGGGGATCGTGGAACAGGCGGCCGAGGCTGTCGGTCCCGTACACATGGTAGACGAATTACGCGCTGGCGGCTGCGAATTCCTGACCCGTCATGTTGTGCGTGAGGTACTGGGGCGGGACTCAGTTGAAGAAGTGCTCATTTCCGCCTTGGATGAAGCCGGTCGGGCTGTTGGCAAAGAACGCCGAATCGCTTGCGACGGCGTTGTGCTGGCGGTCGGAGCCACGCCGGTTATTGATCTTCTCGCAGCGCTCGGGTGCAGGGTCGCCTTTCAGCCAGAGCGGGGCGGCTATGCGCCGGCGGTGGATGCAGGTCAGCGTACCAGTGTGCGCAATATTTTCGTGATCGGCGACAGCGCCGGCATCTGGCCTACAAAATCGTGCGATCCCAGCATCGCGGAACGCGAAGCCTTACTGGCAGTCGCCACCATCCTTGATGATCTGGGCCTTGCCGGAGACCATGCGCACGATGGAGCGCCGCGACCCGACCGGCCGGCCTACGATCTGGCAGCCTACCGTCTGGCCTGGGTACATGCCAGCGTCATCGCTGCGCGTGACGAATTCCACGTCTGTCAATGCGAGGAGATTACCGCCCGCGAGATCCTCGAGCTACGCCCCCCGCGTTATCTTGGCTGGCAAACCGAGCGCCGCAACGATCGCTCACTCTCAACCCTCCTTGGCGACGCGCCCCCAAACCCGGACCAGGTCAAGCGGCTCACTCGCGCAGGCATGGGACCGTGCCAAGGTCGGCGCTGCCGCGAGCAGATAGCTGCTTTGCTGGCCATGCAGTCCGGCGCGTCGCTAGCGGCAATTCCCCTTGCGGGCTACCGCGCGCCAGTACGACCGCTGCCGCTAGAAATTGCCAGCCAAATCCCGGAATCGCCAGATCAGGCCCGTCATTGGGCACTCTGGTTTGGAATACCATCGCAATGGAAAGCCCAATGGGAGGTTCCCGAGTTTTATACAGTTGCCACCGATCATGTTACCACCGCGGCTGCGCTTGATGAGCGAGGCGGCCATGACTGAGAACATGGGTGCATCCGTTGTGATCATTGGCGGCGGCGTCACAGGGCTGAGTGCTGGCTGGTGGCTAGCACAAACCGGCGTCGATGTTCTGGTTATAGAAAAGGGCATCGTTGGCTGGGAGGCTTCCGGCCGTAACGGAGGGGGCTGCGGACACGTTTTTTCGCCTCTTTACCCGGAGATGCTGCGGCTGTGGCCAATCATGGATGAACTGCTCGGTTATCCTACGGAGTTCTCTGCAAACCGCATCCACGTCGCCGTGACCGAGGAGCAATTGGCGGCCGCAACTCGCAGCGCCGCTGCGATGGAGCGCCATGGACACCGGTGCGAATTGCTCGACCGGACGCGGCTCCGAGAACTCGTTCCACTCGTCGGCGACAACGTTGCCGGTGCTCATTTCTATCACTTCGGGGGGCACGCCAACCCACACCGCACAGTCCAAGGCTACGCGTGGGCCATGCAGGACCACGGCGGCCAGCTCGTGCAGCACTGCGGGGTCACCGGGTTCCGCACCGAAGGCGAGCGGGTGGTAGGCGTAGACACGGAGCGCGGCCTATTTGGCTGCGATCAACTGGTCATTGCAGCCGGGCCATACACCGGGCGCTTCTCGGCGATGCTGGGGCAGGAGGTTCCTTTGGCAAGCGCGCGTGCCGAGATGATCGTTACCGAGCCGCTTCCCCTGATGGCTTATGGTGGCGTTGATGGTAACGATCTCCACGGCAGGCAGACGCTGCGCGGTAATCTGGCCTTTGGAGGCGGTCCACACGAATGGCTGGAACTAGCCGAGGGAGGCGTAATATCCAACCCCTCAACCCCCCTGATGGGTCATATAGGCCGCCGCTTGGTTGAAATGATGCCGAAGGCCGCGCATGCCCGCATTATTCGTTCTTGGGCCGGTGTGATCGAGAACACCCCCGACGGGCGCCCCGTGATCGACCGGCTCTCGACATTCTCCAACGTGGTTGTTGCCACGATGTCCAGCGTCGGCTTCGGCTTGTCGCCGTCAAGCGGGCGAGCAATCCGCGACGTAGTTGTCGACGGCGTCTGCAGCTTCGCAGACATTTCATCGTTTAGCTTGAAGCGTTTCGCCAGGCTCGAACCCAACTGGCGCCAACTGCAGGGCTGGGTTGCGATCCAATTCGGGGACGCTGCTTAGAAACATCGCGCTCAGCAGAAGCGCATCGCTGCGCGTTGCCGAAAGAAGCAGGCGGCATTGGTCATCAGTGATGCGCTTCGATTACTTGCACCCGATGTGCCCCCCTGAAATGTTCTCGCTTGAGGTTGGGTTGTCCCGTCGGCCGTGAACAATGAGAGGGATCAGGCTTCGAGCTCTTCGGCTGACTTTGTAAGGCTGCGATGAGAAGCCACAAAAATCCCTTCAGCCACCTGAGCAGGAGAGAGAAGTTATATCCGGCGGCGGCCAGGATGGCGTTGAGGGCGTCGCCCTGCTGGCCGGCGAGGTAGTTGCGGCCCATGCGGTGTTCGTTC
>NZ_RZTF01000255.1:0-9470 GCF_004023175.1 Mesorhizobium sp. M7A.F.Ca.MR.362.00.0.0 | reverse complement strand
GTTGTATCCATAGCCCATAGCGATGCCGGATCAGAGCCGGGCATCGACGTGACGATCAGGGACTTTGGCCCTGGCATTCCCGAGGAGCACATTCCGCGCATTACCGAGCGCTTCTACCGCGTCGACGTCGAGACCAGCCGGACCCAGAAGGGTACCGGCCTCGGCCTGTCGATCGTCAAGCATATACTGACGCGCCACAACGCCCGGCTTTCGATCAAGTCCGAAGTCGGCAACGGCGCGGCATTCTCGGTTCATTTGCCGACTCACTGATATCGCCCTAATTCAAAGGGACTGTTTCTTTTTTCTGTCATCCGGCTAGCGTATCAGCGGGGATTCGAGGAAACGACTCAAAATCAAAACACCCCGTGGGAAGGCATTTTGCCATGCAGTCCGTGCACATCGTCAGCGCTTATGACGAGGAGTTGAAATATCTGTCGAAGCGCATCGCCGCGATGGGAGGCCATGCCGAGCGCATGGTCGAGCAGGCGGTTACCGCTCTCGTCAATGCCGACCCAGGCCTCGCCCAGAAGGTCATCCGCGACGATACCGTACTGGACGAGGGCCAGCGCGAAATCGACGACAAGGCCATCATCATCATTGCCAAGCGTCAGCCGATGGCGGCGGATTTGCGCGAGATCGTCGGGACCATTCGCATCTCCGCCGACCTCGAGCGGGTTGGCGATCTCGCCAAGAACGTTGCCAAGCGGGTGGTCGCCGTCACCGATGGACGCCAGCCGACCAGCCTGTTCCGCGGCCTCGAGGCTCTGTCCACCCTGGCGTTGACCCAGCTGAAGGAAGTGCTCGACGTCTACGCGTCTCGCGCGGTGGAAAAAATCGGCTTCGTGCGCGATCGTGACGACCAGATCGACGCCATGTACACATCGCTGTTTCGCGAATTGCTGACCTACATGATGGAAGATCCGCGCAACATCACGCCCTGCACGCATCTGCTGTTTTGTGCCAAGAACATCGAGCGTATCGGTGATCACGCCACCAACATCGCCGAGACCATCTATTACATCGTCACCGGCGATCAGTTGCCGGCTGAGCGGCCCAAGGGTGACAAGACCGACAAAATCAGTCTTTCCGAGACGCAGCCGGTGAAGTGAACGCGCCTCTCGAACCGTCACCCGATTTACAGTAAGCTTTCCGGGCTTTGCCTCTATCCTCGCCCGTGGATTTGCTCCGGGAGGTCGTGATGGAAAATGCTCGGAACCTGACCCCGGCGCCTGGGCCGATATCGGGCATTATCGCTTGCGGCGTCTACACGGCGGGGCGCCGCATCGCCGACATTCCCATCGAGGAAGCCGGCGAATGGGCAAAAAAATCCGGCCATGTCGTCTGGATCGGCCTGTTGGAGCCCGACCGTAACCTGTTGCTGCGCGTCCAGGCGCAGTTTCACCTGCATGAGCTGGCGATCGAGGATGCCGAGCACCCGCACCAGCGGCCGAAGATCGAGCAATATGGCGACGCCTTGTTCATCGTCGCCCGCACCGCACAGCTGATCGACGGCCGGGTCACCTTCGGCGAGACCCATTTGTTCGTCGGCTCAGGCTACATCGTCAGCGTCAGGCACGGTCCCTCGACGTCCTATGCCGCCGTTCGTCAGCACTGGGAAAGCTGCCCGCATTCGCTGGCCAAGGGCGAGGATTTCGTCCTCTACGCCATTCTCGATTTCATCGTCGACAATTACATGCCGGTGCTCGAGCAGATCGAGGACGAGGTCGAGGCGATCGAGGACAAGGTTCTGCTGAAGCCGATGAACGCTCCCGACATCGAGCGGCTCTATATGCTGCGCCGCGATCTCCTGCGCCTGCGCAATGCCGCGCTTCCGCTGGTCGAAGTCTGCCGAAGGCTGACCAGCGCCGAGCTGCCGCAGATACATACCGCCATGCATCCGCTGTTTCGCGACGTCACCGACCACATCCGCACCGTCCAGGAGAAGATCGACAGCCTGCGCGAGGTGCTGGCGTTCGCTTTCGAGGCCAGCCTCCTGGTCGGCCAGAGTCAGGAAACGGCGAACACCAAGAAACTCGCCTCCTGGGCCGCGATCCTGGCGGTGCCCACGGCGCTCGCCGGCATCTACGGCATGAACTTCGACAGTATGCCGGAACTGAAGATGGAATACGGCTACCCGGTGGTGCTGGCCACGATCGCGCTGATCTGCGCGTTTCTTTACTGGCGGTTTAGGAAGAACGGGTGGCTGTGAGAATAGGCAGTAGGCAGTAGGCAGTAGGCAGTAGGCAGTAGGCAGTAGGCGAAGAGGTTCAGAGCATATTGCCCTACTGCCTACTGCCTAATCCCTAACTACCGACTCCGCCGCCGCTCCGATGCCGGCTGGAACGCCACGCGGGCGTGATATTTGCAGTAGGGTCCGGTTTCGGCGGCTTCGTTGCCGCAGAAATGGAAGTCCTCTGAAAGCGGGTCACCGTTCGGCCATTTGCAGGTTCGCTCGGTCAGCTCGACCAGTTGCAGATGCCGCGAGATCGGCAGCACGACATTCTCAACCGGGCGGATGTAATGGCGTGCCACGGGTTCGGCGTCGAACTGCGTCTGCAAGGCGGTCGCGCCGATCGATGTCGTGACATGGCGTGCCGTGGTTGCAGCGCGTGATACCGATTTCTGGACGGTCGATCCTTGCGCTGCCTTCTTCTGGCGTGCCGGTGTGGCGGTCGAGCGTCCGCGGCCCGATAGTTTCAGCCGATGCACCTTCCCGATGACCGCGTTGCGGCTGACCCCTCCAAGCTGCGCAGCAATCTGGCTTGCGCTCAGACCCTCCGACCACAGTTTTCTCAAGAGTTCTACCCGCTCGTCAGTCCAGTTCATGAGACCGCGCTCCTCTAAGCGTGCGGCAATCGGAATCCTTCTCCCGACCCGGCAACATTTGCCGGGGCAGACACCACATATATCTGGTGATTAGGTCCGCCGCACGAAATCTAGTTATTTCTCAACTACAACTACTCTATGCGCTGACTCGGTGACAAGAGTCCCAAGTGCAACACGAATCGGTTTTTTCGGTTTTCCCCAACTTGCCCGGTCGCTGATGAGCCGGCGTCCGGTCGGGGGGCTTGCCGCGCGCCACTACGCGACGTTTTCGTTGACTTCATGGCCGAAAAACGGGATAAGCCGCACAGGCCGCCGCTTTGGCGGCTTTTTTGATTTTCCGGTACCGGAGACGCATATAATGAGCGGTTCGGCGCTTTACGAGACCTTTGCTCGCGCACCCCTGGCCTTCGACCACGGGGAAGGCACCTGGCTGGTTACCGACAAGGGCGAGCGATATCTCGATTTCGCCGGCGGCATCGCCGTCAATTCGCTGGGCCACAGCCATCCGCATCTGGTCGCCGCACTCACCGAGCAGGCCGCCAAGCTCTGGCATGTTTCCAACCTCTATGAGATTCCGGGGCAGAGCCGTCTTGGCGAGCGGCTGGCCGACGCCACCTTCGCCGACAAGGTGTTCTTCACCAATTCCGGCGCCGAGGCGCTGGAATGCGCGATCAAGACGGCGCGGCGCTACCATTTCGTCAAAGGACATCCCGAGCGTTTCCGCGTCATCACCTTCGAAGGCGCCTTCCATGGCCGCACGCTGGCGACCATCGCGGCTGGCGGCCAGTACAAATATCTCGAAGGCTTCGGCCCCAAGGTCGAAGGTTTCGATCAGGTTGGCTTCGACGACATCGACGCCGCCGAAAAGGCGATCACGCCGGAGACGGCCGCGATCCTGATCGAGCCGGTGCAGGGCGAGGGCGGTATCCGCCCGGTGCCGACGCAGTCGCTGAAGCGGCTCAGGCAATTGTGCGAACAGCACGGCCTGCTGTTGATCTACGACGAGGTCCAGTGCGGCATCGGCCGTACCGGCAAGCTGTTCGCGCATGAATGGTCAGGTGTCACGCCAGACATCATGGCGATCGCCAAGGGTATTGGCGGCGGCTTCCCGATGGGCGCCTGCCTTGCCACGGATGAAGCGGCTGTCGGCATGACCGCTGGCGTGCACGGCACCACTTTCGGCGGTAACCCGCTTGCCATGGCGGTCGGCAACGCCGTGCTCGATGTCGTGCTGGAAGACGGTTTCCTCGAAGATGTCCAGCGCAAGGCGCTGCTGATGAAGCAGGGGCTGGCGTCGGTCGCCGACGAATTTCCCGAAATCATCGAGGACATCAGGGGTGCCGGGTTGATGCTCGGCCTCAAATGCGCCATGCCCAACACCAAGGTGAACATGGCCTTGCGCGACCAGCACCTGCTGGCGGTTCCGGCCGGCGACAACGTCATTCGCCTGTTGCCGCCGCTCACCGTCACCGACGCCGAGATCCATGACGCGCTCAACCGCATCCGCGCCGGCGCCAAGGGCCTGGCGGAGGCGATCGCTTCCGCCGCGGCGAAGTAATCCCGGAACCATTGCAGATGTCAGTTCGCCATTTCACCGATCTTTCCACCGTTTCCGAAGGCGATCTGCGCTTGATGCTGGACGATGCGGTGGTGCGAAAGGCGCGCCTCAAGGCCGGCGAACGCACCAAACCGCTCGAAGGCAAGGTGCTGGCAATGATCTTCGACAAGCCGTCGACGCGCACGCGCGTCTCCTTCGACGTCGGCATGCGGCAGCTCGGCGGCGAGACCATCATGCTGACCGGCACCGAGATGCAGCTCGGCCGCTCCGAGACCATTGCCGACACGGCCAAGGTGCTGTCGCGCTATGTCGATGCGATCATGATCCGCACCACCTCGCATGAGCGCCTGCTGGAATTGACCGAGAACGCCACCGTGCCGGTGATCAACGGATTGACCGACGACACCCATCCCTGCCAGCTGATGGCCGATATCATGACCTTCGAGGAACATCGCGGTCCGGTCGCCGGCAAGACCATCGCGTGGACCGGCGACGGCAACAATGTGCTGCATTCCTTGCTCGAGGCCTCGGCCCGGTTCCGCTTCAACCTCAACGTCGCCGTTCCCGAAGGCAGCGAGCCGGCGCAGAAGCATATCGACTGGTCGCAGGCGCATGGCGGCAAGCTGCATTTCACCCGCTCGCCCGAGGAAGCCGTCGATCAGGCCGACTGCATCGTCACCGATTGTTGGGTCTCGATGGGTCAGGAGCATCGCGCCCGCGGCCACAACGTGTTCTCGCCCTATCAGGTCAACGCCAAGCTGATGGCCAAGGCCAAGCCGGACGCGCTGTTCATGCATTGCCTGCCGGCGCATCGTGGCGAGGAAGTGACGGACGAGGTCATCGACGGGCCGCATTCGGTGGTCTTCGACGAGGCCGAGAACCGGCTCCATGCCCAGAAGGCCGTGCTTGCCTGGTGTCTCGGCGCTTGAAGTGTCTCGGCGCTTGATCCCCGGGAGCTTGATCTGCGGGGGTGTGATGCCTATTTGCGCCGCATCACGCAAATCAAGCGCGTTTCGACGCATGCGCCCCGGAGGGCGGCATGGCCGCGCCTTGGAGCTTTGTCATGTTGGAAACCTATCAAGTGACTGAACATCACCCCAAACTCGGCGAATTTGGCTATGCCGGCGACGATCATGTCGTGCCGTTCGAGGTCGGCCCGCTCGATGTGCGGGGCCGCACCGTCCAACTCGGGCCGATGCTCGATGCCATCCTCAGCCGCCACGATTATCCCGAGCCGGTCGCCCGCCTGCTGGCGGAGGCCTGTGTGCTGACCGTGCTGCTCGGCACCTCGCTGAAGTTCGAGGGCAAGTTCATCCTGCAGACCCGCACCGACGGGCCTGTCGACATGCTGGTCGCGGATTTTTCCACGCCCTCGGCGCTGCGCGCCTACGCGCGTTTTGACGCCGACCGGCTGGAAGCGCTGGTCGCGGCCGGCGAAACCTCGCAGCAGACCCTGCTCGGCAGCGGCGTGCTGGCGCTGACCATCGACCAGGGCGCTCATACGCAGCGCTATCAGGGTATCGTCCAGCTCGATGGCGAGACGCTGGAAGATGCGGCACGCACCTATTTTCGCCAGTCGGAACAGATCCCGACCGATCTCAGGCTGTCGGTGGCCAAGCTTTTGACGCCCGGTCCTGGCGGTGCCCGCGAGCAGTGGCGCGCCGGTGGTATCCTGGCGCAGTTCCTGCCGCAGTCGCCCGAGCGTATGCGCGTCCCGGACCTGCCGGGTGGCGATGGCGATCCGCGCGAGGAGATCCACGACCCGGTCGACAATTCCTGGCAGGAGTTGCTGGCGCTGCTCGGCACGATCGAGCCGACCGAACTGATCGACCCGACAATCGGTGCCGAGCGGCTGCTTTACAGGCTGTTCCACGAGCATGGCGTGCGCGTCTTCGGCGGCGTCCCGGTCGCCGACCAGTGCTCGTGCTCCAGGGACAAGATCCGCGGCATCCTCGAGGGTTTTTCCGCGCAGGAGATCAAGGACAGTACAGAGGACGGCGGCATCCACGTCGCCTGCGAATTCTGCTCGAAGCAATATGACTTCGACCCGGCGGAATTCGCGGCTCAGTAGCAGGGTTTTTCCTTCTCCCCGTTTACGGGGAGAAGGTGCCCGAAGGGCGGATGAGGGGCAGCGCGAACGTCGGCGAATGGCCGCACGTACTCAATCAGACGCCGTTATGACGGAATGTAATCTCAGGGCTCGGCGCCGCCCCTCATTGCCCTGCCGGGCATTTCTCCCCGTAGAACGGGGAGAAAGACGCTAATTCACCGTCCGCCGCGTCCCCGGCAGGTCCAGCGAAAACGCCGGAATGGCGATGTCGAACGTCTCGCCGCGCTTGTTACGCATCGTGTAGTGCCCGACCATGATGCCGGACGGTGTCGAGAGCGGGCAGCCGGACGTGTACTGGTAGCTGTCGCCGGGATTGAGTTCGGGCTGGTCACCGACCACGCCGGGGCCGCGGACTTCCTCGACCCGGCCGGTGCCGTCGGTGATGTGCCAATAGCGCGACAGAAGCTGCACGAAATCGTCCGACTGATTGTCGATCGTTATCTGATAGCCCCAGACATAGCGGTTCTCCGAGGGATCCGAGCGGTCCTCCAGATAGAACGGCCTGACCTGAACTTCGATGCTGCGCGTGACGGCGCTGTACATAAGCGGCTCCAAAACAATCCGGCAACTCTCGGCGCTCCACGCGGGCTGGTCAACGGTGCGCGTCCTGTCATTGCGGACCGAACCCCAGGTGGCGGCAAAGAATGTCATTTAAGTGACACATGACAATGATGGTGTGCGCCGACCAGTGCCGCGCGACTCGGGCGCTCTGTCGAACTGTTGAATCGGTCGTCATGCCAGCCAGATTGTTCTGGCGGACCGGTTTTCCTGGAGTGACCGGATCTCGATGGAACTCACTCTCATAGCCGCCACGCTTTCAACCGCCCTCATCCTCTCGAATCTCGCCAGCATCGTGCTCGCCGCTTCGCGTCTGAAACGGCGCCGCACCATTGCGCCGCCGGCCGGCAAGCCGCGGCCGGTGTCGATCGTCGTGCCGTCGCGCGGCGTCGAGCCGTTCACGCAGGAGACGCTGGAGCGCGCCTTCTCGCTCGACTGGCCGCGCTACGAACTGATTTTCTGCGTCGCCCATGCCGACGATCCCGTGGTCGAATTGATAAACAGGACGATCGTCCGGTTTCCGAAAGTGCTGGCCCGGCTGCTTGTCGGCGACGACCGCATCAGCGCCAATCCGAAACTCAACAATTGCGTCAAGGGCTGGGAAGCGGCGCGGCACGACTGGGTCGTCCTGGCCGATTCCAACGTGCTGATGCCGAGGGACTACATCCAGCACCTGATGGCTGCCTGGCGGCCCGGCACCGGCCTTGTCTGCTCGACGCCGATTGGCTCGCGGCCGGCCGGCTTCTGGGCCGAGGTCGAATGCGCTTTCCTCAACACGCTGCAGGCGCGCTGGCAATATGCCGGCGATGCGCTCGGCCTTGGCTTTGCCCAGGGCAAGAGCATGCTCTGGAACAAGCCGATGCTCGACGCCAATGGCGGTATCCGCGCGCTGGCGGCCGAGATCGCGGAGGATGCCGCCGCGACCAAGCTGGTGAACAGTCTCGGCCTGCGCGTCGATCTCGTCGCCGCCCCCTTCGAGCAGCCGCTTGGCCGGCGCTCGTTTGACGAGATCTGGTCGCGTCAGGCCCGTTGGGCGCGCCTGCGCCGCGTCACTTTCCCGCTGTTCTTCGCACCCGAAATCCTGACCGGCGCGTTGGTGCCGCTGGTGCTTGCGCTGATTGCCGCAGCCAGTGCCGGTTTCAGCCTCTGGGCAACCGCCATTGCCGTACTGGCGGCCTTCTACCTTCCGGAGTGCGCCCTGGCCTGGTCCAAGGGCTGGTACCTGTCGCCACGCATGGTCGCCGCGATCATGGCGCGCGACCTGATCCTGCCGGCGATGTGGGGACGCGGCTGGCTCGGCGGCGCCGTCGACTGGCGCGGCAATGCGATGACCATCGGCACCAAGACGGCCGAGCTGGAAGAGACGCCGTCCGGCGCCTGAAGGCGTCAGCTAGGTTTGACCGCTGGAATAATTATCGTATATACGGAAATGTTGCGTTAGGCTCTATTTTTGTGTATACATAATTTATGGGAACGCACCGGCGGCGATGCGGTTCGAGTGGGATGAAAACAAGGCAAGGATGAACAGGGCCAAGCATGGCGTGGATTTTGCGATCGCACCATCCTTCGACTTCGCCAACGCCGCTATCAGGCTCGACGACAGCGAGGACTTTGGCGAGGACCGCCTCGTTGCCATCGGTCTGATCGGAACTGGCGTCCATGTGATGGTTTATGTCGAGCGACGATACGCCATCCGCGTTATTTCGCTGCGCAAGGCCACAAGGCAGGAAATTACGGACTATGTCGAAAACCTCTAAGACGATCGTACGCCGTGAGGCTGCTGCGCCCCAGCTGTCACGTGCTGACGCTTTGGCGTTGGCCAAAAAGGCGCTTGCCGCGATGACCGACGAAGAAGATGCCAAGATCACCGCTGCGGCCGAAGCCGATCCGGATGCGCAGCCAACCGATGCCGTTTCGCGCCGCAAGGTTGGCCGGCCGCCGCTTGCCCGGCCCAAACGTGCCGTACAGCTACGCCTCGACGCCGACGTTCTCGACCGCTTCAAGGCCGCTGGCGATGGCTGGCAGACCCGCATGAACGAAGTGCTGCGCAAGGCGGTCGGCCTGTAATCCTGTGACGACGCTCGCGCGCGCTACCTGGCCTTCAGCGCCTGCGCGATGTCCTCGAGCAGATCGTCGGTGTCCTCCAGCCCAACCGAAAGTCTGAGCGTGCCCGGCCCGATGCCGAGCTCGGCGCGCGCCTCATCGCTCAAATTCTTGTGCGTCGTCGTCGCCGGGTGGGTGATCAGGCTCTTGGCGTCGCCGAGATTGTTGGAGATCAAGACGATGTCGAGCGCGTTCTGCAAGGCGAAGGCCGCCTGCTTGCCGCCCTTGACGTCGAGGCAGATCAGCGTCGAGCCGCCCGCCATCTGCTTCTTGACGATATCGGCCTGCGGATGGTCGGCGCGCCCGGGATAGATG
>NZ_RZTF01000254.1:8316-9481 GCF_004023175.1 Mesorhizobium sp. M7A.F.Ca.MR.362.00.0.0 | reverse complement strand
GTTGAAGGAGGCGGCGGCGCGTTCCAACATCACCGTGAAAACTGGCCGCACCTATCTCGAACGGATTTTCGCCAAGACCGGAACCCGCCAGCAAAGCCAGCTCGTGGCGTTGCTGAAGAACGTGGAGCTGCCCAACCGCGGCTGACAAGTGGGCGCATACACCTGTCGCTCAATGTCCAAATGCGGAGAAGCCGAGCGCCACCAGAGTTCCTCCCAATACGATGTCTGCATGCTTTCGAAAACGTGCGTAAAATCGCTGGGCGACCGGTTGGGAAATACAAAGGCCGAGAAGGCCAAACCAGGCGATGGCAATGGCAAAAACCAGCACAGCCAAGGATAGGTGCATTGCCCCGCGCGCATCCAAGTTCAGTGTGGAGGACGCGAAGAACAATGCGGTTGCAGGGTTTGCCACTGCCGTGACAAAGCCCAGCCGAAAGTATCGCGTGATTGGAACGGGCTTCGGCACGTCGAAGCCAACCTTGATCGACAGCGCCCGCCGCATCGAATTCCAACCGATGAAGACCAGCATTGCACCGTAGAGGCTGGCGGCCATCTGGTGTGCGAAGCCCCCTGACGGCAACGCTCCGGCCCCAGTCGCGACGATGGTCGCCAGCGAACTCGCGCCCAAGGCAACACCGGCGGCGGCAGACAGAGCCGTGGCGCGCGAAGCGGTTAACGCGGCCTGCGTGACGACGGCGAAGTTGGCGCCGGGCAGCATTGCCACCAGCGCATAGGAAATGGCGAACGGAAGCAACCCCGCCACCACGGCGTGTCCGGTTTCGAACATCGACTTTCCCCGCATCGGCAGCGGCCCGCCTCCTCAAGGCGGGCCGCTGCAATCGAGGGCGGAACTTGCACGGAATGCTTTGCCTCCGACAGTCGGCATATGCCGACTGTCGGGTTCCAACAACCAGGTTGCTACCTGCGCCCGGTAAGCGGTTCGGTGCTCTTGAGCAGCGCCACCAGTTCACTCTGCTGGCGGGTTTCGGTCTTGGCGAAGATACGTTCGAGATAGGTGCGGCCGGTCTTTACCGTGATGTTGGACGCTGCCGCGACCTCCTTCAGCGAGCGTCCCGATGCCAGTTCCGTCGCCAGGCGGGCTTCGGCCGGCGTCAGGTCGAACAGCTCGCGGACATGCAACTCGAAGCCGTCGGGAATACGGCGG
>NZ_RZTF01000254.1:4350-8277 GCF_004023175.1 Mesorhizobium sp. M7A.F.Ca.MR.362.00.0.0 | reverse complement strand
GTATAACCCCGTCATGCAGCGAGCAGGCGTCGGCAACGAGCCGCTCCAGCTCCTGCGTATCCTCGGCACTGGCGGCCGCGATTGTGCCATCCCTCAATCGCAACGGACTGTCGGGCCGCGACAGCATCGCTTCGGCGGCTTCGTTCATCTGTGCGATCTGCTGATGGCCGTTGATCAGAAACAGCCCAATGGCAGATGCGAAAACGCCGACGCCAGGGCCGACGTTTTCTCCAGCTGCTGGCCGATCTGTCCGGCGCGCCGCATGTGCGGCACGATCTTGCGCAACAGGTCGATGTCGTCGGCGCCAAATGCCTCGTTGCTTGAGCCGCGATCGATGCTGAGCATCCAGTGCGAGTCGTTCGAAGAGAGCAGATTGGAGACGAGGCCGTGATACATGTCGCGCGGCCGCAGCCAGTCGTGCCAGAGTTCGCGGCGGCGGAACGCCGCCACCTCGTCCGTCAGGGGCCAGCGACTGACCACGCCGAGAGGCAAGGCGGCCGATGCCGCCGCCAGCGGATCGCGCAGCAGGGCTTCGATGCCCTTTGGCGAGGTGAACTCGGGATCGAAATCGGTTGCAACCGCATCGAATGTGTGTGGGCTGATGCGCACGATGCAGGAGCGCGAGCCGCCGAACAGGTCGCGCAGGCCAGTTACCGCATCGAACCAGCGCTCCTGATCATAAGCGGCCTCATAGACCTTGCCGACCACTGCGGAGACCGCTTCGATGCTCACGTCAGCCATTGACCCTTCCGGCGTTCAAGGATTGTCGTTGGGGAGAAAGCCTAAACATGCGGATCGTCTCGTGCAAGTTGTGACGCTGTGCAGCCAAGTTGTGGTGGTTCCAGGTCAAGTCCGCGAAGCATTAGAAGAAACTACTCTGTGGTTTTGGAGTCACAGCCTCGTTCAACAAGGTCGTAACCACCCGACAAAGCGACGAACAGTCGTCATATGACGACTGTTCGGGATGCCTCGCCATTGTCAGGTTCGGCTTATTGCTCGTTGGATTCTCTTCCAACGCTGAGCCGAAACAATCGTTGTGGGGTGGCTGGAGAGGCATCAAGTCTGGTGCAAGGCAACCCTGCGGCGTCATTCTCGGGGGTGGATGTTGGTTTTCTCTTTGAAAATTCGCCTGTCGTTTGTGCTTGCCGGGACAATGCTGCTGCTGACGACCGGCAGCGGCTTTGCGCAGTATCGCTGTCTGATAGACGACGGCACCGATGGTGGTGCGACCTCTTCCGGACCGAACAGCTTAGCGTGTGGCTCCCAGGCCAGCGCCAATCCGCCTGATCCGGCGAGCCCCACCTTTGGCTTTGCTACGGCTGTCGGAACCTTGGCCAAGGCTGAGGGGGACATATCGACCGCAGTGGGGACTTTCGCAACGGCCAATGGGCTGGGTTCCAGCGCGTTCGGTGCAAGTTCCAAGGCGACAGGCCGACTTTCAACGGCGACAGGCGCTTATGCGGAAGCAACGAGTTCGCAGTCCACCGCCACGGGCTACCACGCAATAGCGTCGGGCCCTGATGCTACCGCGACGGGACAGGGCGCCCAGGCCACGTCGCTCTATGCGACTGCGACCGGTTCGGCGAGCAAGGCCCTGGGCTACGGTTCAACGGCTACAGGCTACGACAGTCAGGCGAAGGGATCCACCGGCGAGGGAGGGGCAACGGCTACCGGAATGAGCAGCAAGGCACTGGGCGATTACTCGGTCTCGAATGGCTATTCCGCGTCGGCTTACGGAGACAACAACACCGCTGTTGGCGCGCAAGCCGTTACCGGTGGAACCTCATCGAATGGCTTTCAGAACAGGGCAACACCGCGCTGGGCAGCGGCGCCTCGGCGGGCATCTCCGCCGATGGGCAAGTGAATTCGACGGCGGTCGGAGCTGGCGCCGCGGCCAATGCCTCGAACGCCCTGGCGTTGGGCAGCGGTGCGAAGGCCAATCTCGACAATTCCATTGCCATCGGCCAGGGCATTGTGACCGACCGCACGAACCAGGTTAAGCTCGGCAGTGCCACGAACACCTATACGCTATCGGGTGTTGCCTCGGATGCCAGCAGGGCGGAGCAGGTTGGCGTCACGCATCTGGTGACCACGGACGGTGCTGGCAATCTGGCGACATCCACCTTTGACATCGCAGCGTTGAATGACCTGCCAAACAACATCGCGGCTCTCGACGGGCGCGTTGGCGCGTTGGAGTCCGGCTTCCAGAACCTTGGCGGCGAGATCAGCGAAACCCGCACGGAAGCGCGTGCCGGCACCGCGCTGGCGTTGGCGACAGCGGGACTGCGCTACGACGACAGGCCCGGCAAACTGTCGCTGGCTGGCGGCTTCGGTCATTTCAAAGGGCAATCGGGGCTGGCGCTGGGCCTGGGCTACAACACCAGCGAGGAGTTCCGCATGAACGCCGCCGTATCGGCAACCACCGGCCGTGGCGATGTCGGCGTCAGCGTCGGAGCCTCATGGACACTGAACTGACACGGCCGGGATGATGCGGGGTTTGGGGCTTCAGCATTCCGTGCCGTTGCAGTGGCGGGCGCCCGGTTGGCGGACTTCGGGCGCCCGCGGTTTTTTCGCCGCATTGGCCATCGCGCTGATGGCCGTCGCGGTGCCTGCGCAGCCCGCGCATGCGCAAGCCAAGGAAAAACGGGTGGGGCAAAAGACGGCGCGGCCTGCCGGCATCGACCGCAATGGCGTGCTGATCCTGATCCGCGGTGCGCTTTTGGCGCTCGACCAGGCCAACAAAACCGGCAACTACACCGTTTTGCGCGATCTCGGCTCGCCGAATTTCCAGGCCAACAGTGCGGCAGGGCTCGGCGACATCTTCGCCAACCAGCGCAAGCAGGCACTCGACTTCGGCGCCGTCGCGGTGCTCGAGCCGCAGCTGACCTTGCTGCCGCAGATCGAGCCGAACGGCATGCTGCACATGGCGGGCTTCTTCCCGTCGGTACCCTTGCAGGTCAATTTCGAGCTTATGTTCGAGCCAACTGACCGGCAGTGGAAGATCTATGGCGTGTCGGTCAACCTGACATCAGGTGGCCCGCAAGCGCCTGACACGCCGGTGGCCGAACAGCCGAACCCAGCCGATGCCGGCCCGCCGCCGGAGGGGCCGTCGATGGCCGTACAGCCGAAGAAAGAGACCAAACCGGTCAAGCCGTAGCGTGTGGAGCGTTCATGCGCTGGTCCTGCCAAGTCCTGTGCTTAGCCTCGATGTCGGGAGCACCTGAGTTGACCGATGAAAAAAGGCTCCAGAGGTACATTTGCATACTCGACCCGACCAACGCATGGACGGTTTGGGATTGCGAGATGGAGATGCCGGCTTCACTGAGAGGCCAGCTTCTGACCGGGCGGTCGAAGGAGCGAGCCGAGGCTGCCCGCGTAATTCTGGAGCGTATCCACAAAAGCAAGATGGATGGTGGCAAGCCAAATCGGCTCCTCGACTAATCGTGCCTTCTGCGCTTCGTGGCGAGACCGCTGTCATGGTCGGCTCGGCCAGTTGGCGCGGGCTAGAGGCGGACCGTCGGCGCCGACAAGCTGATCCTTCGGATCAAGCTCGAAAGCCGGCTCTTTGCTGCTGCCGGCCATGTTTTGCCAGGGGCAATATGGCTGGCTGTGCAAGGTAGCTCGGGCCGACGGTTTTCGTGCGGCTTGTCGCCCCACTCGCCGGTAAATTAGTCGAATGGAATGTGTATCCTCGATGTAACAGTCCGGCCCCCGCAAGAGGTCATTGGCGGCACAAAGCGGCGGACCCTCGTCATTTGACGACTAGGAAAGCCGGCGGCATTCGATCAGCCATTGGCAGGAAACACTGATGATCGCTTCGGCTCCCGCCGAGGGCAATCTGTCGGGATCGGGCTGGGGCACTACATGAATCTCAACAATCGCAATCGTCGCTATCGCAACCGCTTGCTGGTCAGCACGGCGATGGCC
>NZ_RZTF01000254.1:0-4340 GCF_004023175.1 Mesorhizobium sp. M7A.F.Ca.MR.362.00.0.0 | reverse complement strand
GCTTGGGCCAAAATGCCGACGCCGCCTGCACGCCGGCGGCGCCACCCAACTATGTCTGCTCCGGCGTCAACACGACCGGCCAAATCGTGCCGTCCGGAATCGGCCTGCCGCTCGACGCAGGCGATCTGCTGACCCTTCTGCTGGCGCCCGCCAATCCGGCTGTTACCACTGACCCTGGGTTCAGTGTCTCCACCAGTGATCCCTTCGCGCTCGGCATACTGGGCAAAGGTGCGGTCAGTTATACCGATGCCAATTCTTCGGCGCTAAGCTCGACGACGGGCATAGGCCTTGGCGTCGTGTCGCTGGTTCCGCAGGTGGCGCCTCCCTATTACGGACCGAACCCGGGTGGCGCAGTGACCATCGACACCGGCGGTGCCATAACCGGCGCCCTGATCGGCGTTGCCGCCATCAACACCGGCGACGGCGCAACCAGCGTCAACGCCACCGGCGACATCCAGTCGACAGATGCCAGCGGTTATGGTGTCGTCGTCTACTCGCAAGGTTCTGCTGCTACCGTCACCGCTGGAAACGTGAGCGGCGCGGCCGTCGGCATCTACGCCATCAATCAGGGCCTGACGGCAGATCTCAGCGTCACCGCCACTGGCGATGTCACCGCCAGCGGATACGGCATCTATGCGATCAATGGCGGGCAACAGCTCGATGTTGTCAACACGGTTCTGAACGGCACGCCGACCTTTTCTGGCCCGATCGCCCATGTCGGCAAAGACCTGACTGTCATCGCCGAAGGCACAGTCAGCGGTGGCACCGGCATTGTTGCCCAGAACCTCGGCACTGGCGCCACCAGCGTCACGGCGAAGGCCGCAGTGACCGGGAGCAATACCGGCATTAATGCCTACAGCGGCAGCACGGCGACAGACCTGACGGTTCGCGCCGAAGGCACCGTCAGCGGCGGCGTCTTCGGCATCAATGCCTCAAACGACGGCACTGGCACCACCAGCGTCACGGCGACAAAGGCGGTAACTGGAACAGACGGCGACGGCATTTATGCCGTCAACGGCACTACGGCGAAGGGCCTGACTATCCTCGCCGAAGGCACGGTCAGCGGCTACTTCGGCATCGAGGCCAAGAACAATGGCACAGGCGCCACCAGCGTCACGGCGAAGGCAGCGGTTACCGGGATAAGCGATACCGGCATCTACGCCTTCAACGCTGCCTCGGCGATGGGCGACCTGACGGTCGACGCCATGGCGGTTAGTGGCGCCACCTACGGCATTTATGCCGAGAACAGGGGCAGCGGCGTGACCAGCGTTACCGCCAAGGGCGACGTAGCGGGAACCGGCTACACAGGCATCGTTGCCGTCAACGGCACCATCACGCTCAATCCAGAGGGCACGATTGCCAGCGTTGCGGCAAACGCCAACGCCACCGATCTGACGGTCGACGCCATGGCGGCCAGTGGCAGCGAAGAAGGCATATACGGCTACAACGCCGGCACCGGCGCGACGAAAGTCACGGCGAAAGGCGCGGTGAGTGGCCTTACCGGCATTCATGTTACCAACGCCGGCAGCGCGACGAGCCTGACCGTCGAGGCCGTGGCGGTCAACGGCTACACCGGCATCTATGCACGGAACTTCGGCACCGGCGCCACCAGCATCACGACCACCGGGGCGGTGACCGGGATAGCCGGTCCCGGCATCGATGTGGCCAATTACGGGACAGACCTGACGGTCGACGCCATGGCTGTCAGCGGCGACAACACGGGCCTCGCTGCCTTCAACTTCGGCACCGGCGCCACCAAGGTCACGGCGAAAGGCGCGGCCACCGGGACATTCGGCGCCGGCATCCAGGTGCGAACCGGTACCACAACGACAGGCGGAGTGACGATCGACGCCGCGGCAGCCAGTGGTGGCCAGTTCGGCATCCTGGCCGAGAACAACGGCGCCGGTGCCACCACCATCACGGCGACAGGCACGGTCGAAGGCGGCAACGCCGCGATCAAGGCGATGTCGTCCGCCGGCCAAGCGATTTCCATCACCACCAGCGGCCTGGTGCGCAACAGCTCGCAGATAGCTTAGCCTTGTGGCGGTAGAGACCTCGGGTGGGCCGGTGACCTTCACCAACAATGGCGGGCTGCTTGGCACCGTCAAGCTCGGCACTGCCGCCAATATTGTCGCCAACAACGCAACCTGGAACACCGCCGGCATCAATGAGTTTGGTGGCGGCACGCTGACCAATGATGTTGGCAAGGACATTGTCACCGCCGCCGTCGGCTATGATAGCCCGGTGACGACGACATTCAAGGCGTTGTCCAACTTCACCAACAATGGCAGGCTGACCATGGCCAATGGCATTGCCGGCGATGTCACCAACCAGTTTGCCGGCGATGCGACGTTCGCGGCCGGCTCGGTGCTGGCCGTCGATATCAATGGCACGGGTGCATCCGACCGGTTCGCAGTCGAAGGAACGGCCGATCTGTCCGGCGCGACGCTGGCGGTAACGGCTCAGGGCCTCGCCGTCGGCACCTACACGGTGGTGTCCGCCGGCAGCGGGCTTGGCGGGACGACATTCCAGGCGTTGACCGGCGTCACCAGCACCCCATTCCTGTTTGTGACCGACACCTATGACGCCAACAACGCCTATCTCGACGTGATCAAGGTGCGCGACTTCGCCGATGCCGGGCTGACGCCAAACCAGATCGCCACCGGTGAAGGGCTGGACAGCCTGACCGGTGGGGCTGTGTTCAATGCCGTTGCCGGTCTCGCCACCGACGCCGAAGCCCAGGCAGCCTTCGACCAGCTTTCGGGGGAAATCCACGCCTCGGCCAAGGGCATGCTGGTCGAGGACAGCCGCTTCGTCCGCGACGCAGCGACCAGCCGCATCCGCGCCGCTTTCGGCGATGTTGGCGCGGCCGCATTGCCGGTCATGGCCTATGGCGAAGGCGGCCCCGAAATGGTCGCCGCCGATACTGACCGCTTTGCCGTCTGGGGCCAAGCTTTCGGGTCCTGGGGCAATACCGACAGCGACGGCAACGCCGCTGCCTTCGATCGTTCGACGGGGGGCCTGCTGGCGGGCGCCGACACGCTGGTGGGCGGCTGGCGTGTCGGTTTGCTCGGCGGCTACAGCCATTCGAGCTTCGATGCCGACCGAAACTCCTCCGGCAAGAGCGACAGCTATCACCTCGGCCTCTATGGCGGCACCAACTGGGGCGCCATCGCTTTCCGCACCGGCGCTGCCTACTCCTGGAGCAGTCTTTCGACCAAACGCTCGGTTGCTTTCAACGGCTTCACGGATCGGTTGTCGGCCGACTACGATGCCGGCACCGCGCAGGTCTTCGGCGAACTCGCCTACAAGGCCGATGCCGGACAATTCAGGTTCGAACCGTTCGCCAACCTGGCCTATGTCAGCGTCCATACCGACGGCTTCACCGAAGACGGTGGCGATGCGGCACTGACCAGCGCCGGTACGTCCACCGATGCGACCTTCACCACGCTCGGCCTGCGCGGTTCCTCGGACTTCGCGTTTGGCGGCATGAATGCCACGGTGCGCGGCATGCTCGGCTGGCGTCATGCCTTCGGCGATGTCACGCCAACCTCCAGCTTCGCCTTCGCCGGCGGCGATCACTTCACCATCGCCGGCGTGCCGATCGCCAGGGACAGCGCGGTCGTCGAGGCTGGGCTCGACTTCAACATGTCGGCCAACGCGACGCTGGGCCTGGCCTATACCGGCCAATTCGGCGGCGGCACGGTCGACCAGGGCGCAAAGGTCGATCTCGCCGTGAAGTTCTGAACAGCAACAGGTGGCGAGCAGCAAAAGCGCACCGTCACCACGGTAATGGCAAGAAACTGCTGGAGGTCACATGGTCAGGTCAAAGGTCGATTTCCACACCAAGCATGAAAGCGGTTTTGTCCCAACGCAGGGATGTAAACTGCCATTCGACACGGACCTTCTGGGAGGCGAGGCCAAGGCGCGAGAGAAATTGCTTGGCAAGCAGAACGCTTTCCTTTCCAAGACAAGACGTTCCGCCAAAGACGTCGACCACCTGATCGAAGAGATGGTCGCATTCGAAAAGATCCGGTCTGGACACTATTGGCGAGACTATCGGGCGGACCTGATTGCGCGGAACGTGCGATCGGCGGTTGGCAAAACAGGATCCTTGCTCGATCTAGGCAGATTGTCGCAACGACCAGCGACCAGCACGGTTATGATACCACGCCTCGATATACCCGACCTGGGGCCCGTTCCTTTTGGTCCGGTCGAACGGGGGGAATTGCAGAGGATCGACCTGAACACGGTCGATCGAGGAACCTACTTCGACAAGTGGTTCAACTATAATGGACGGTGGACGCTCAGCCAACTCTACGATCATGCCGTGACCGATC
>NZ_RZTF01000253.1:0-9485 GCF_004023175.1 Mesorhizobium sp. M7A.F.Ca.MR.362.00.0.0 | reverse complement strand
GCTTTCCCGATCTACTACACGTTCGTTGCCTCGACGCAGACGCTGCAAACGATCCTCAGGCCGCCATTGCCGCTCCTGCCCGGCGATCAGTTCTGGAACAATTACACCGAAGCGCTGTTCGGCGGTGTCGGCCGCATCGGCGGCGTCAGCGTTGGCAGGCTGCTGCTCAACACGACGATCATGGCGCTTGGCATCGCGGTGGGAAAGATCTTCATCTCGATCCTGTCCGCCTACGCGATCGTGTTTTTCCGCTTTCCGCTTCGCATGACCTTCTTCTGGCTGATCTTCATCACCTTGATGCTTCCCGTCGAGGTGCGCATCCTGCCGACCTACAAGGTGATGGTCGATCTCGGCATGATCGACACCTATGCCGGCCTGATCATCCCGCTGATCGCCTCCGCCACCGCCACATTGCTGTTTCGACAGTTTTTCATGACCATTCCAGGTGAACTGGTGGAGGCGGCGCGTGTTGATGGTGCAGGGCCGTGGCGCTTCTTCTTCGATATCCTGTTGCCGCTGTCGCGGACAAACATCGCGGCGCTGTTCGTCATCCTCTTCATTTATGGCTGGACACAGTATCTGTGGCCGTTGCTCGTCACCAACAGCAGCAACATGAATACGATCGTTATCGCGTTGAGAAAGATGGTCTCTTTCGCCGATGCCGACACGCAATGGCACCTGGTCATGGTCACAGCGATGCTGGCCATCGTGCCACCGATCCTGGTCGTGGTGCTGATGCAGCGCTGGTTCGTTCGCGGCCTGGTCGATTCCGAAAAGTGAGAAGCTGATGGCGACCGTCGATCTGAAGGATGTGAAGAAGGTCTACCCCAGCGGTTTCGAGGCCGTGAAGGGCGTTTCAATCGCAGTTCCCGACAGGCAGCTTTGCGTGCTGGTAGGCCCATCGGGTTGCGGCAAGTCCACGCTGCTCAGGATGATCGCCGGGCTCGAAACCATCTCCTCGGGAACAGTTGCGATCGACGGCAAGATCGTAAACTCAATCGGCCCGACCGAGCGGGACATCGCCATGGTGTTCCAGAACTATGCGCTCTATCCGCATATGAAAGTCTACGACAATATGGCCTATGGGCTGCGCAACCGCGGCACGCCGAAAGATGAGATCGACAGCCGGGTCCGCGCGACGGCGAAAATACTGGAACTTTCGGCGCTGCTCGACCGCCGTCCGCGGGAGCTTTCCGGCGGCCAGCGCCAGCGTGTTGCCATGGGTCGTGCCATTGTGCGCAACCCGAGGGTTTTCCTGTTCGACGAGCCGCTCTCCAATCTCGATGCCAAATTGCGCGGCCAGATGCGCGTCGAGATAAAGAACCTGCAACGCTCGCTTGGCGTCACGTCGGTCTATGTCACGCATGACCAGCTCGAGGCGATGACGTTGGCCGACATCCTCGTCGTCATGAACGCCGGACTGGTCGAGCAAATGGGGGCGCCGCTCGACATCTATGAAAGGCCGGCCTCGACCTTCGTCGCTTCCTTCATTGGCGCGCCGCCGATGAATCTCCTGGCACTGACCGAAAGCGCCTCGGGCGCGGTGCTCGCAGACGGCACGGCGATCGCTTTCGCACCTCGGGAGGCAAGAGCTGCGACCCTCGGTTTTCGGCCCGAGGATGCCGACGTCACCTTCAATGCGGAGGCGCCGCCCGGCGCCCTCGTCCTGCCGGCGCTGGTCGAGGCAGTCGAACCGGTAGGCGCCGAAAGTTTCCTTCACTGTGCGGCAGGCGGCAACCGTATCGTCGTGCGTGTCGCGGGTCGCGCCACCGCCACGGTTGGCAACCAATTGCGCGTGGTTGCCAAGGCAGAAAAGCTGCACTGGTTCGATCAGGCAGGAAAGCGCGTCGGCTAATCCAAAAGATGCCCAGAGCGTTTCACCGTTTCACGGAAACGGCGAGCTGCTCTAACTCTTTGTTTTGACGCAATTCCAGACGGAAAACCGCTTCACAGTTTCCTAGAATTGCTCCAGCATACGGTGTTCAGGCGAAGACATGCGCCTTTCCCGATACGGTCAGCCGGACGATCTCGCCGACCGCCGGCGCGTCCATGCCCGGTTTGCGCAGGACCAGCGGCGTGTTGCCGATCGCTGCCGCATCGGGCGGATCGGCATTGTTCAAGAGCCGCACCGCGACCGTGCACATCGAGCCGGCGAATTCGGATTCCGTCACTTCGCCGAACAGCATGTCCGAGGTGCCGGACATGCCCTCGCGCGACGTTCTCTTCAGCGCGATCTGCTCCGGGCGAAGCATGATACGGGCGACATCGCGGCTGTCATTGGTGTCGACCGCGATGCGGCCGAGCGGAGAGTTGGCGAAGCCATCCGATATCTTGGCCGGCAGGATGATGGCGTCGCCAAGGAATTCGGCGATCATCCTGTCCTTCGGCTTGAGATAGAGCTCGCGCGGCGTGCCGATCTGCGAGAACTTGCCGTCGCGCATCACCGCGACCTGGCTGGCGAAGGACAGCGCCTCGGCCTGGTCGTGCGTCACCAGGATGGTGGTGATGCCGGCAGCTTCCAGAAGCTCGGCCACCGCCTTGCGCATCGAGGCGCGCAGGCCGGTATCGAGCGCCGAGAACGGCTCGTCGAGCAGCATCAGCCGGGGCTTCATCGCCATGGCGCGAGCCAGCGCCACGCGCTGCTGCTGGCCGCCGGAGAGCTCGTGCGGGCGGCGCTTGAGGATCGCCTTGTCCAGCCCGACGATATAGGCGAGCTCGACGATGCGCTCGGTGCGCTTGTCCTCGCCGCGACCCATGCCGAAACCGATATTGTCGCCAATGGTCAGATGCGGAAACAGGGCGCCATCCTGCGCCACCACGCCGATGCCTCGCCGATATGCCGGCACCGCAGCGCCGCCATTGGCCAATATCGTACCGTCGAGCGTGATGTGCCCCTGGTCCGGCGCCTCGAAGCCGGCAATCAGCCGCAGCAGGGTCGTCTTGCCGCAGCCGGAAGGACCGACAATCGCCGTGCGGCTGCCGCTGGCGACGTTCAGGTCGACGCCGGCAAGGGCGGCCACCGGGCCGTACTGCTTGTGCAAGCCACCGATTTCGAGAAAGCTCATCGTCCGGCCATCCGTTTCGACTGGACATAGAGCAGCCAGGTCAAGGGCAGCGACATCGCCACCATGATGAAGGCGTAAGGTGCCGCGGAGGCATAATCAATCTCGCCGCTGTAGGACCAGAACGCCATCGCCAGCGTGCGGGTGCCGTTGGGTGCCAGCATCTGGGTAGCGGTCAGTTCGTTCATGATGCCGAGCGCCACCAGCGCCATGCCAGCCGCGGCACCCGGCGCCGACAGGCGGATCGTCGTCGACCACAGCGCCTGCAGCGGCCGGCGGCCGAGGCTGGAAGCGGCGCGTTCGAGCTCGACCGGTGCCTGCGCGATCGACGCCCGCAGGCTGACCAGCGCGCGTGGCAGGAACATCAGCGCATAGGCCACCAGGATGGTGAACAGGGTCTGGTAGAGCGGCAGCGCGATGCGCACCGTG
Source organism: Mesorhizobium sp. M7A.F.Ca.MR.362.00.0.0 (assembly GCF_004023175.1). Classification (NCBI taxonomy): domain Bacteria; kingdom Pseudomonadati; phylum Pseudomonadota; class Alphaproteobacteria; order Hyphomicrobiales; family Phyllobacteriaceae; genus Mesorhizobium; species Mesorhizobium sp. M7A.F.Ca.MR.362.00.0.0. Next base: position 5,994 of record NZ_RZTF01000253.1, on the reverse strand, counting down.
ATGGTGACCAGCGCCAGCGCTATGACAACCCCCGGCAACGAGCCGACAATGTAGTTGCAGCCCTCCAGCAGGCGCTGCAATGGCCCCGGGGCGCGGATCGAGATCCAGGCCATCGGCATGGCGGCGACGGTGGCGAGCAAGGCGCCGGCGAGCGCCAGGAACAGCGTCTGGCCAAGCGCCAGGCCGATCTCGTCCAGGCGCCAGACAGCGGCGCCGCCGGCGATAAGCCAGCCGCCGATGGTGACGAACGGCACGCCGAGCGCCAAAAGCGTGGTGACGACAAGCAAGAGCAGGCTCGGAATGGTGGCGCGCCCGAGGCTTGCGCGTTGCTGATGGCGCGCCGCACCCGAGCCGACGCGGGCATAGCGCTCCTCGCCGCGCACCAGCACTTCGAGGCCGAGCAGCACGAAGCAGCAGCTGACCAGCACGCCGGCCAGCATGTTGGCGGCCGGTCCATTGAAGGTCGACTGGAACTGGTCGACGATCGCCGTGGTGAAGGTGTCGAAGCGGATGAAGACATAGAGGCCGTACTCGGCCAGCAGATGCAGGCCGACCAGCAGCGAGCCGCCGCAGATGGCGAGCCGCAATTGCGGCAGCACGACCCGCCAGAACACGCGTCGGGGTCCAAGGCCGAGTGCGGCGGCGGCGTCCTCGAGGGCGGGATCGAGACGGCGCAATGCCGCCGACACCGGCAGATACAGGAACGGGAAATAGGCGATAACGGAAACCAGCACGCCGGCCCACAGGCCGTGCAGTCCCGGCACCATGGTGATCCAGGCGTAGCTGTGGACGAAGGCGGGGATGGCGAGCGGCGCCACGCACAGCCAGGACCAGATCCGGTCGCCCGGCAGGTCGCTGCGCTCGGTCAGCCAGGCCAGCGCAACCGACAGCACGATGGTGATCGGCACCGAGAGCGCGACCAGCAGGACAGTGTTGACCAGAAGCTCGCCGACACGCGGCCGGAAGACCAGCGCCGCGACGGTTTCCCAGCCGGTCTGCACCGCGATCCAGATGATGAAGGCGAGCGGCACCAGCGCCAGCAGCGCAACGAAGATGGCGGCGAGGACCAGCCACAGCGGTGCGCGTCGCCGGGCCCTTCGGCCTGTGCCCGAAGGCAGGCCCGAACGCGCGAGATCGACCGCGGACTGCATCAGGTCAGACGCCGTGCCGTTGCCGTCCAGCGGCAGCAATTGAAGGACCGCGATCGCGGTCGGGAACACAGCGTGTCGTCATCGACGAATGCCATCTCGAAAAACAAAATCACTCCCGCGGAAGGCGAATTCCCGCGGGAGCGTGGTCGGGTGTCCTTTTAGGACGAATGGCAACTAAAGCAAGCCGGCTGCCGTCATCAGGTCGGTGACCTTCTTGGAGTTCAGCGTCGTGGCATCGACCTTCGGCGCCTGCAGATCGGCGAGCGGCACAAGCTTCGGGTTGGAGTCCGCACCCTTGCCGACCGCGTATTCGAAGGAATCGCCTGTTTTCAGCACGTCCTGACCGCCCTTGCCGGTCAGCCATTTCAGGAACGCCTGGGCTTCCTTGGGATGCTTGCTGGAGGCCAGCACGCCGCCGCCGGAGATCGAGACGAAGGCGCCCGGATCCTGGTTCTTGAAATAGTGCAGCTCGACATTCTTGCTGTTTTCGCCGGTCTTGGCCTGATCGCCGAAGTAGTAATAGTGATAGATGACGCCGCCTTCGATCTCGCCGGCATTGACCGCCTTCATCACTGTGCTGTTGCCCTTGTAGGCGGTGAAGTTGGTTTTCATCGCCTTCAGCCAGTCGGCGGTAGCGGCTTCGCCCTTGAGCTGGAGCAGGGCGCTGACGATGGCCTGGAAATCGGCGCCCGACGGGGAGGCGGCCCAACGGCCCTTCCAGCTCGGATCGGCGAGGTCAAGCATCGACTTGGGCAGCTGGTCGGCGGTCAGCTTGGTTTTGTTGTAGGCAAAGACCGTGCTGCGCGCGGCGACGCCGACCCATTTGCCGCTGGCCGGCTGATAGTCCTGCGGAACCTGTGCCAACGTGTCGGCATCGACCGGCGCGAACAGGCCGGCGCTCTCGACCAGCGCCATGGCTGGTGAGTTTTCCGTCAGGAACACGTCTGCGGGTGAAGCAGTGCCCTCGGCGACGATCTGATTGGAGAAGTCGCTGTCGCCGCCATTGCGCACTGTGACCTTGATGCCCGTTTCCTTGGTGAAGCCTTCGGCCCACGCCTTGGTCAGGCTTTCGTGCTGGGCGTTATAGACAATGATGCCGGCATCCTCGGCCATCGACGGGCTGGCGATCAGCATGATTGCCAGCGCCGTGGCGCCGGCGAGGGTGGAAAGAGCATATTTCATGACATTGTCCTAAAGTTCGGGTTGGCACCGGCTCACCTACCGATACCTGACAGGCTTAGTCAACATTGGTGATCTGCTTCAATCGGTCGCTGAAGCACAAACGCTTGATATCGGGCTCACAATTCCAAGTATGAAGGGACGCGAATGGCGTGCCGAATTCAAACCGATGGTTGATCCGCGGGCCGGATGAATGGGGCGGCTTGCAGACCGTGGAAAAGCACCGAATGCCGCCTGACGACCCTGGGAAGGTCCAAGCACCAGCCTTTGGCCTGCGTGAACAAGGCCTCCAGCAGTACAGCTATTTCTAACCGGGCGACGTGTTGACCCAGACAGGCATGCAGTCCGGTGCCAAAGGCAAGGGCCGACGAAATGCCGGAACCCAAATCCAACCGGTCGCCCGCCGGGAAAACAGAAATGTCTCGATTGGCGCTCGCCAGCACGGGTACGACGGCCTGCCCGGCTTTTATGGTTGCGCCACCAAATTGCATATCTTCCGCGGCGATGCGCGCTCCGGCATAGTGAACCGGAGCGCAAAAACGGAGCAGCTCTTCGGCTGCTGAAAACCAACTGACTTTCCCATCTTCAAGCAGCGAAAGCTGTTCTGGGAAGCGTGCAAGCGCGACCAGCGCATTGCCGAAGGTATCGACGACTGTCGCCTGCCCGGCAAAGAGCAGGAATACGATGTTTGCAACGGCATCGTCTCTCAGCCAGCGGCCAGCCTCGACTTCGGCAAGCATCTGAGCTGAAATACCGTTTGGGCGCACAGTACCGTGTTCTATCACGCTGGATACCCATGCCTCCAACCGGCGGCAGGCATCGTTTGCGTCTTCGTCTACGCCGCCGGCCCTTATTTCCAGGGCGTTGGCCATAAGCTGTGCGTCGGCGCCAATCCGCCAGGGATCGTCCATGTCGATACCAAGGATCTGTTCCAGGCCTGAAAACGCTAGCGGCAGGCCTATATCACGAACCGCGTCGAACTCCGGTTTTTGTACAGCTGCCTGCGTAAGTTCCGACGCTTTGGCCGCAAGCCGGTCGAATAGCCCGTTGCTGGAGGAAAAGCTTAGCGAACCAGCCAATGGGCGGCGCAGGCGCATGTGCCGCGGCGGGTCGGACAGCAGCATGGAACGGGTCAACAGGTCCAGGGCCGGATTGGCGCTGATCTTTTGCCTGACCTCCTGATAGGCGCCCGGCGGTGCCTGCAGCAACAGCGGGTGTTTCAAGGCCTGGGAAACAAGCGCATGGCTGAACACGTAGAAGGCTTCACCGACCTCGGGATAAGGAGGTTTGCCCCAACTGGCGCCTCCTGAACTCCGACGACGGGCGAATTCGGGAAACGCATCGCTGCCATGGGCGATGGGGTCAAATAGATCAGCCTGATCTGTCATCGGGCAAGATCGACAGCAAAGATAACGCGAAATCCGCCGGAACTCATGTCTTCAGGTAGAAAATCGGACGCGAGATGTAGAAATTCGCACCGGAGAACACGGTTATAGAACCGCAGTAGCGGATCCCTCGTTATGGATTCCACCGAAGGCATGACACCGGTCCGATGCCAATCGTCGATGGTCCGACGAAATTCCGGATCCGGCCGAACCTTGTCGGGCAACTCGTCCTGTGCTCCCGCGTAGGACGGGCAACGTCCGTCGCCGACCAACCAACGCGCACCGACCTGCCGTCCATAGTCAGACATTTGCGACAACAGGCGGCGTGCCATGTCGGTGCCGCGGAATTCGGGTCGCACACCAAGATTGTACACGTAGAGTGACCGTGCAGGTTGGCTCCTGGCAAGCGAAGAGTAGGCGGAGAAGGTCTTGGGGAACCTTCCCGTATCGTGCGGATCTTGGCTGGTTTCCACGAAGCAGATCGCGCCGGCAACAAGGTTCTCAACCATGGCCAGGATCATTGTATGCCCGAGCGAAAGCCGGTGGTGAATTGTTTTTTCGCTGGCACCGAGTCGTCCCCAGGCCGCGGCCTCCATCGCGGCCATGCCCGGCATGCCCGGAACGTCGTCCGCCATAAGCTGTTGAAATACGATCATCTTCATCGTCGAAAGGCGGCTCGTAATTGCGATATCGAATCGATAATTTTCTGATACCAGCTGTTGATGAGTGCATGAGTAGGGGCGGGTTGTCTCATGATCTTCTATGTTTGCCATCGCTTGCATGCCTATACCCTGGCAAGCCTGCTACTCTATTTTCGAACAGATTTGCAGGGTTCTGTGCGCTTTGTCCCCTATGACGAACGGGAGCATCTGCTTGAGATTTCCAGAGGCACCGTTCTTTGGACGGATTTGGACCGACTGAGCGAAGCAGAGATTGAAGCATGCTCCAATCTCAGCCAGCGGATGAAGTCGCAGCAGCCTGATCTGTTTCAACTCAACCATCCCCGAAAAAGCCTTCAGCGTTTCGATCTATTGCGTATGCTGTTCGCGGACGGCATCAATGATTTCAATGTATACAGACCCGAAAGTCTGCCGGCGGGAATGCGTTTCCCTGTCTTTCTGCGTGACGAGACGGGCGCCGCTTATAAAGTGCCGCCGCTGTTGCAATCGCCAGCGGAACTCGGCGAGGCGCTCTCGAACCTGGGTACGATGAATTTTGTTCGCCCCATAGTGGTGGAGTTTGGAGCAAAGGCTGGTGCCGATGGCAGCTACCGAAAATACTCGGCATATCGGATCGGCGAGCGCAGTTATGCGCAACACTGCTTCGCCAGCAAGGAGTGGTTCATAAAGGTACAGGGAGGCGGTATGTCGGGGCAACATCGGGTCGAGCATACCGCCTTTGTGCGCGACAATCCGCATGCGGTAGAGCTGATGCCGATTTTCGAGAAGGCGGGGATCTCATATGGCAGGATCGACTACACCATTGTCGATGGTCGTATCCAGGTTTTCGAGATCAACACCAATCCCACTGTATTGAACGACCCGCCCACACCCTTCGACAGATACGATTCGTTGCCTTACGCCAACATGCATGCAGATGCCTTGGCACAGCTGCCATATGCTAACGATCCCCTATCCACTCCGGTTATCGATGAGACACATCTCCAGATCTTGGGCCGCCTGAAAAACAAGTACCGTCGCAGACGGATGAAGCTGACCGTTCGAAAGGGCTTCAGGTCTTTCCGGGACGCCATGTTCGGCGACAAGCCTTGAGTTCTCGAACAAGAGCGCTGGGCAATATCGCACTGGCGATCGGCGCGCGGTGTGCCGCAATCTTTCGTGATTTGCCGATAGTTTGGCTTGGACATTATTTCGCCGGCCACGTAACAAATCAGCGCCGAGACGCGAAATTCGGGGGAGTGAACTCTTGTGAGCGGCAAGGACGAGGCCGAACTTTCCCGGCTGATGCGGGCCGCGATCGCGGGAGATGAAAGGGCTTACGCCGACTTTCTGCACCGGATTGCCGCGCTGGTTCGCGGTTTTGCCAGGCGCAAGATCGTGCAGGGCGGGGTCGATCCCGAGGATGTCGTGCAGGAAACCTTGCTGGCCATTCATGTAAAACGACATACCTGGCGCCAGGATGCGCCGGTGTTGCCGTGGATCTACGCGATCGCCCGCTTCAAGCTGATCGATGCGTTCCGGCGGCGAGGACGGCGCATCGAGATCGATGTCGACGATATCGCCGAGACGTTCGCCGAGCCGGAAACCGAGACCGTCAGC
>NZ_RZTF01000252.1:0-9511 GCF_004023175.1 Mesorhizobium sp. M7A.F.Ca.MR.362.00.0.0 | reverse complement strand
CCTTCGAGATGCCGGGCGAGTTCGGTTTCTTCTTGCGCGGTGATAAGATCAGGCTGGTAGAGGAAACCTTCCGGCAGGTCGTCGGCGGCACCAAAGAGATCGTGCTGGAGCCCGGATGAGCCGGAGCCGAGTGCTTTCGATTTAGGTGTCGCCATCCCAGCTAGATGGTGAAGGCCAGCCCGCCTGGCAATATCGGAACCGAGCCAGCAAATCTGCACTCCGCCCTGCGGATATCACCGCGCTGACCGGACAAAGCCTGTCAATCCGGAGTCTATCGGGGTGACTGTATTCAATCCAGGATTCCGCGGGCATGCCTTGAATGCGACCGAGGGAGGTTGCATGCATGTACGTACGGTTCTTACCAAACCGCGAGCCTTCGTTGCCAGTTGCTTGTCAGCAACTAGATTGGCAACGCGGCATCCCCAAAACATGCCGCAGTGGCCGGCGCGGGTTTGGGCAACGGTGTCTCACCGGCATCATCGCGTCGGCCACTCGAAATGTCTTCTTGGCGGTTCAGTGGCGGAGAAGCCTCTGTTGGCCCCGGCCCTCAAGCGAGTGGCCGCTCCTGCCTCGCAGGATGCTTCGAGCCCAAATCTCCGATCAGCCGGCGGTACTGGGTTTCGGGTGGACCGTAAGAGCCTCGCGCCAACTTTATGAGACCATCTCGATCGCGGATCGTGATCTCTCCGCGGCGCGCTCGGATATAGCCGTAACTCTCGATCATCTGCAGACCGACGGTAACCCCCGGACGCCTGACACCAAGCATGATGGACAGAAATTCATGGGTTATCATAAGTCTGTCGCCGACAGTGCGGTCGCTGCACATCAAAAGCCATCTCGCCAGCCGGACTTCCAGGCTCTGCCGTGCGTTGATCGATGCCGTGTAGCTTGTCTGAACATGGAAATATTGGACATAGCGCAACAGGAACGGCCGCAATGTAGGACTGTCCTCCAGGGCTTCGACGAATGGAGCAGCCTCTATCCGGAGGGCCTCGCATGTCGACTGGACGTAACAATCAAAGTTCGCCTGGTCGTCCCCCATGATCAGGGCCGAACCGGTCATTCCTTCGAACCCGATGATTCCGACTTCCGCTTCGGTTGCCTCCGAAGTACTGGCCACCACCGATGCCAGTCCGCTTTCCAGAAAATAGACGGCTTCGATCTTCTGCCCCGCAGTCTCCAGCGGCGCGCGCAACTCCAGGAAAACGCTCGCCAGATGCGGCCTCAGCCGCGCGAGATCGTCCGCGCTCATGCGGCGAAGCAATTCGCTCTTGGCTTGCAGTATCTGGTAATCCACGAGACTCTTTTCCCTTGGGCAAGAGCACTGGAATCTCTTAGCCGGCCGCGCCCGTCGAACGAGCGGACGGTAACGAACCATAGACTTCGTCTCGCGCAGCACTAGACGAGCCGGCGTGTTGGTATGAAACCGACAGTTACTGCTGAAGACTCGAAGGCCTTGTTGGCTGACCATCTTTCGCCAGCAAACGAGCCTCCCGCAGGATAGAGGCGCGATCGAACCCGAGGAGCGATATGATATCATGTATCTGTTGTTCAGCGGCGCCTGTATCCCGCGCAAGCGCGGTTATCGCGACTACTGGCAGACCGGGGTGCTCGGGCTCCTTCGCCATGCAACGCCATGCCTCGTGATGGGCAAGAGCGATGGTCACTCCCAAGCGTCAACGCCCAAACTGTGCTGCTGACGATTGCCCTTTGTACGCTTCCGTACAGAGCTTTGCGAGTCAATTCGGGCCGAGGCTGATTTGAGGGTTCTTGCGTCCTTGCGTCGTCCGTCCGTCGCCCCGAAATTCTTCGGAACGATTGCCCGGCTGAGAGGTTCAAATATTCCACCCAACAGGAGTCCGAACGATGGATCACACCAACCACGTACGCCTCACAAGCACCGAACTGACGCCAGACATTCTCGAAGACGCCACAATTTACGACGCGGACGACAACAAGGTCGGCAGCGTTTCGCACGTCCACGGCTCTGGAGCCGCCAGTCAGGTCGTCATCGATGTCGGCGGCTTTCTCGGCATAGGCGCCAAGCCGGTGGCCGTCCCCGCGAGCCAGTTGGAATTCATGCGCGATGAAGACGGCGACGTTCACGCGGTGACGAACTGGACCAAGGATCAGCTCAAGAGCATGCCCGAGCATCACGATGCATGATTTCGAGGACTTCACCTTGAACGGGAGCGGCCGCTTGGCCGCTCTCTGAACGTCCCTTGGGCGCGACAGGATGGACAGACGATGCGGCGCGAGACCGGAGCCTGCTTCTGCGGTGGGATCGCCGCAGCCATGGACGGAGAGCCTTTCTGGATATGCTACGATCACGACGACGATTGCCGCCGGGCCATCGGAAGTCCGATGACAATCTGGGTCGGTTACCGGCCTGAGCAATTTCAGCTTCTTAGAGGGACACCGAAGGCCTTTTCCAAAACGCCAGGCGTCACCCGCACGTTCTGCCCGGACTGTGGAAGCTCGATAGGCTATAGCGACGAAGGTCTGCCGGACGAGTTCTACGTGACGGTCGGTTTTCTTGACAAACCTGAAGGTTTTCAGCCGCAAGCCCATGCCTATTGGGATCTGAGGCTACCGTACATCGAATTTGATGACAGCCTGCCACGCATCGACCGATATTCGAGGAAGCGCGACCCGAAGTTGGGCAACCCGCGCGACCGGTAGTCGCCGTGCAAGGCGCGAAGGCATCGGCGGAACCTGACGATCGCTAACGGGTTATTCGGGCAGACCCGTCGGGTGCCACCATGCCATCGACCGTGATCCGAAACGCACAATACGACCCCGCCACCAGGATCCTCTCGGTCTGGTTTGTTCCGAGCGGCAAACGTTACGACTATGAGGATGTTGCGCCGGCAACTTATGCCGCTTTCACCAAAGCTTCCTCAAAAGGCCGCTTCTTCAATGAATTCATCCGGGATCGCCATCGGTACCGCCGCGTGGCGTGACAAGTTCGGACATGAGCAGACGATGCACGGAACCTGACCCGCATCGTCTCGTTGACGTCTCGTCGAAGCAAACCAGGCAATGACAATTCATCTGGATATGCTCGGGACCGGCAAAGATCGATCGGAACAGGCTTCAAGGGAGTTCAAGAGCCATGACGGCCAAGAAGCAGAAGACCGAAAGCAAGGACAAGAAGGCGCTGCGCTTGGCAGAGACCACCGACGTCTCACCCAAGCAGGCCAAGGAGCTTATGCAAAAGCATGGCAAGGACAGCCCCAAGGTCGAGAAAGAAGCCAGAAACTTCAAGGCGGAAGGATAGGATCCGCATTGAGGCCCGGCTTGCATGACCCATGCAGGGGATCGGCCGCCAGGCAATTCGGGATTAAGGGGGTTCGCCGGCCTTTTCGGCCGCGAGCGCAAAGGGGAAGTGCAGCACCAGGTTGCGGTTCTCGTCAAAAATCTCGAAGGCCAATCCGGTACGCAGCGGCTTGCCATGCAGCAGCTCTTCGGCGAGGATTTCCTTCGCGGACGCCATCGCGTTTTCCTCGGCGCTCGCGAGATCAGAAAATTCCTGGCCCTCGGGATCCTCCTGCAAGCTTCCGCTCTCATCTCGAAGGTCGAAAAAGTACCTGGACATGCCGACTGAACTCCTCATTGCGATGATGGAATCGGAAGCGCCAGCCTCAGATTTCAGTGCCTGATGTACCCGGATTGTCGAAGAGCACAGCCAGGCCATGCTCGATGGCGCAGGCCGCAATCAGATCATCGAAGGCCTTTCCCGAAAGCGGGCAACTTGGCATCACCTCCCGAATTGCGGTTCCGGCCTTGGCGGTAGAGATCACATCGTGGCGTTTCTTGCGTGTCTCGACATATTGCTGGACCAGGATTTTCAGGCGCCTCACCGCAACATCGTCCGTAAACATGGATTCCTCAGCCAATGCCTGAAGTATGGCTGTCGGCGTGATCATCGTGCCGACGGTCTCGGGTTTAGCCGAGATTGCTCGCACAATATTTCCATGGGCCGTTGGTTCCCCCGACCGCTTGCTTGGTAATTTTCGTACAGGGAATGCCCTTGCCCGCGCTTTTACCGAGCCGAACCGACGCCGGGTTTCCGATGCCAATGGCGAGCCTTCAGGCTTGCATCACCTTGCGGCTGTGACGTGCAACGACACTTTCCTCATCGGTCGCAATCACGCGCACCTCCACCTTGCTCTCGGGACGACTGATGATTTCGGCGTGGATGTCGTTGGCGCGTTCTTCAAGCACCACGCCAAGCCAGGTCAGTTTTTCGCATATGGCCTTGCGGATGGACGCGGACCGTTCGCCGATGCCGGCGGTGAACACGAGGCATTCAAGACCACCCATCGTGTTTGCAAGCGCTGCTGCTTCCCTCGCCGCGCGGAAGGCAAAAAGCGCCATCGCCTCTTGGGCGCGAGGATCGTTGCTCCCTTCCAGCGTCCTCATGTCGCCCGAAATACCGGATACGCCGAGCAGTCCCGACTTCTCGTAAAGCATCGTCTGCAGCTCCTCAGCCGCGATGCCTCTTTCCAGTAGGAAGTGCAACAGCACGCCGGGATCGATGGCGCCGCACCGCGTGCCCATGACGAGGCCATCCAGGGCCGAAAACCCCATCGTCGTATCGATGCTCTTGCCCTCGCGCAAAGCGCAAAGGCTGGCACCATTGCCGAGATGGGCGACGATGGTGCGTTTCGCCGCAAGAGTTGGCGATATCCCGCTGAGCCGCCCGGCGATGTATTCATAGGAGAGACCGTGAAACCCGTAGCGGCGCAAGCCTTGCCCTTCATATTGGCGCGGAAGGGCGAAGCGCCGCACGAGCGGATCGATCGTCTGGTGGAAAGCGGTGTCGAAACAACCAACCTGTGGCAGGTCCGGTTGCAAGGCGGCTATCGCGCGGACCGGCGCGAGACTGCGAGGCTGATGCAGCGGAGCGAGCGGCGTCAGTCTGTCGATGGCGTCGATGATGTCTGGGGCCAGACGGACAGGTTCGATGAACTCGCTTCCGCCATGCACGATACGATGGCCGGCGCAGAGCAGGTTTCTTTCGCCGATTTCGCCCTGCACCCAATTCAGCATCTCGCCTATGGCCGCGTCCCGCGGCTTGTCGGTGGCGAGCTGCCGATCGCACTGCACCGTTCCGTCGGCCGCTTTTGCGCGGAGTGTGGGTGTGTCGCCCAAGTCCAACGTGCCGCGCGAAACGAGCTGCATATCCTGTGACAAGGTAAGATCGTAGAGCGCGAACTTGATGCTGGACGAACCGGCATTCAGCGCCAGGATCGACCGACGCGTCATTGGCGCGCCTTTGCCGCGCCTTTGTCGGGCCAGCTCCATTTCTGGATTTCGGGCATATCCTCGCCGTGCTCGCGGACATAAGCCCTGTGCTTTACCAACCGGCCGTGGAGTTCGCCGGCAAGCCCTTCAGCCCTTTCGGCCAGTCCCGGCACACGTTCGATGGCGGCAAGCGCGAGGTGGTAGCGATCGAGTTCGTTGAGCACCACCATGTCGAACGGCGTCGTCGTGGTGCCCTCCTCGCGGAAGCCATGCACATGCATGTTGTCATGGTTGGCGCGACGGTAGGTCACGCGATGAATAAGATAGGGATAGCCGTGATAGGCGAAGATTACAGGCCGTGTCTTCGTGAACAACGCATCGAAGTCTCCATCGGCGAGCCCGTGCGGATGCTCGGTGTTCGACTGCAGCGTCATCAGGTCGACAACATTGACGACACGGATTCTCAGGTCGGGGATCGCAGAGCGCAGAATGTCGGTCGCGGCCAACGTTTCCAGGGTGGGCACGTCGCCGGCGCAGGCCATGACCACATCGGGCTCCTCGCCCTGAGCAACCGTACCGGCCCATTCCCAGATGCCCGCCCCCGCCTTGCAATGCGCTTCGGCTTCTTCAATGGACAGCCATTGCGGTGCCGGCTGCTTGCCTGCGGTAATGACATTGATGCGGTTATAGGTTCTCAGGCAATGATCGGTGATCCACAGCAGGGTGTTGGCATCCGGCGGAAAATAGAGCCTTACCGTATCGGCCTTCTTGTTGGCGACCAGATCGGCAAAGCCCGGATCCTGATGGCTGAAACCATTGTGATCCTGCCGCCAGACATGCGAGGTCAAAAGGTAATTGAGCGAGGCGATCGGCTTGCGCCAGGCAAGCTCGCCGGAGGTCTTCAGCCATTTGGCATGCTGGTTGACCATCGAATCGACGATGTGGATGAAGGCCTCATAGCAGGAGAACAGGCCGTGGCGGCCGGTGAGCAGATAGCCTTCAAGCCAGCCCTGGCAGAGGTGCTCGCTGAGTACCTCCATGACACGTCCGTCACGGGAAAGATGGACGTCGTAGGGTTCAATGCGCTGCATCCAGAGCCGATCGGTAACTTCGAACACCTCGTCGAGGCGGTTGGATGACGTCTCGTCCGGCCCCATCAGGCGAAAATTCCGCGCCTCGGCATTGAGGCGGAACACCTCGCGAAGATAGCTTCCGCAAATCCGCGTCGCTTCAGCGATGACGCCTCCCGGACGAGGCACTTCCAGCGCCAGGCTTTTCCAGTCGGGAAGCACAAGATCGCGCTTCAACAGTCCGCCATTCGCGTACGGGCTTGCGCCCATGCGCTTTGTCCCTGTTGGGGCAAGTGCCGCGAGTTCTGGCAACAGGTGCCCGCTTTCATCGAACAGCTCTCCCGGTTCGTAGCTTCGCATCCAGTTCTCGAGGATCTTGCGGTGGCCCTCATTTCCGCGTGCGTTCGACACCGGCACTTGATGCGAGCGCCAGAAACCCTCAACCTTCTCGCCATCGACCTCCTTGGGACCTGTCCATCCCTTGGGGCTGCGCAGCACGATCATCGGCCATTGCGGGCGTTGACCATGCCATCCCGGAGCCCGTGCCTGTTCCTGAATGGACCGGATGCGATCGAGCACCGTGTCGAGTGTCGCGGCCATCGACTGGTGCATGGCAAGCGGCTCGTGGCCTTCGACGAAGAACGGTTGGTAGCCATAGCCGGCGAAGAGATTTCGCAACTCCTGATCGTCCATGCGGCCGAGGATCGTTGGATTGGCGATCGTGTAGCCGTTGAGATGCAGGATCGGCAGGTCGGCGCCGTCCGAGGCTGGGTTCAGGAACTTGTTGGAATGCCAGGCCGCCGCGAGCGGACCGGTCTCGGCTTCACCGTCACCAACGACGCAGGCAACCACCAGATCCGGGTTGTCGAAGGCCGCACCAAAGGCGTGAACCAACGCATATCCCAATTCACCACCCTCATGGATGGAGCCTGGCGTCTCGGGCGCGGCATGGCTTGGCACGCCGCCGGGGAAGGAAAACTGCCGGAACAGTTTCCTGAGGCCGTCTTCGCCCTGCCCGATATCGGGATAGACCTCGCTATAGGTGCCCTCGAGCCAGGTGTTGGCGACCATTGCGGGGCCGCCATGGCCCGGCCCGCAGATAAACAGAGCATCGAGGTCGCGTTCGCGGATAACGCGGTTCAGATGCACGTAGAGAAAGTTCAGCCCCGGCGTCGTGCCCCAATGGCCAAGCAGCCGCGGCTTGACGTGTTCGGCCTTCAACGGTTCGCGCAACAGCGGATTGTCGAGCAGGTAGATCTGGCCGACCGAGATGTAATTCGCGGCGCGCCAGTAGCGGTCCATGAGGTCGATCCGTTCGTGGCCGATAGCCTGCGGCGTCGCGGCAGCCTTGTCGTTCATCGACATCTCCAGCTTCGGTTCGCTGGTGATAACTGGGGCATCTTTGCGCTTGAGCAACCCCCGACTGCCGCGTTCGGGTCGGCGTCACGACCCACGCGGCCGAGAGACCGGACGCCATCTCGGCCGGGTTTGCGGCCCTGTCCGCAAATAGGCGGGAACCTTGAAGTCCTCCGGCGGTTAGAAACTGGAATCGCGAAGGCCAGGCTCAAGGCAGGTACCGCGAAGGATAGCCTCGAAGCGTTGCACCAAAGGGAGCTAAAAGATGCTCGATCTTCCTCGTGCCCGTGATCGAATGGTCAATATCCATGTCGGCCGGCGTGGCATTCATGACCGCGAGATTCTGCAGGCAATGCGCGAAGTTCCACGCGAGGCCTTCGTCGAACCCGGCTTCGAGGAATTTGCTTACGAAGACACGCCGCTGCCGATCGCCGATGGCCAGACCATATCGCAACCCTACATTGTCGCGTTCATGATCGAGATGGCGGATGTCAAACCGGGTGACCATGTGCTCGAAATTGGCACCGGCTCGGGATACGCGGCTGCGGTGATGAGCCGGATCGTCGAACAGGTCTACACGATAGAGCGTCATCCCGGTTTGGCCGAAGCCGCGAAGCGGCGGTTTGAAAAACTCGGCTACCAAAACATCGAGGTTCGGACAGGCGATGGCACCAAGGGCTGGCCGCAGGCGGCGCCGTTCGACGCCATCGTGGTGACAGCCAGTGGTCCCGGCGCACCGCTCGCCCTTCAGGAGCAACTCGATGTCGGCAGCAGGCTCGTCATTCCGGTCGGCGACGACCCGGATTTGCAACGTCTGCTCAAAGTCACCCGGACAGGCGCCGCAACCTATAGCGAGGAGGATTTCGGCGGCGTGCGCTTCGTCCCTCTAATCGGCGAGCAGGGTTGGTCGGAAAACGGCACGGCCACCGACGTTGGTCGTCCGCTTCGACATCCCCATCCGATCAGCCTGCCTGATATGATCGCGGCCGCGGCCGAACCCCTGCCCGATTTCGACGATCCGGCCTTCGGCGCATTGTTCGATCGGTTTGCCGACCGGCGCATTGTTCTGCTTGGCGAGGCAAGCCATGGCACGTCCGAATTCTACAGGGCGCGCGCGGCGATCACCCGCAGGCTCATCGAACGCCACGGCTTCACCATCGTCGCGGTCGAGGCAGACTGGCCCGACGCAGCGGCGATCGACCGCTATGTTCGCCATCGTCGGCCGCGAACCGGCACTGGCGCGCCATTCCTGCGATTTCCGACCTGGATGTGGCGCAACACCGATGTCGCGGCCTTCACCGACTGGATGCGCCGTCACAACGAGAAGCTAGAGCCTTCGGCGCAAGCAGGGTTCTACGGCCTCGACATCTACAATATGAGCGGTTCCATCGGCGCGGTCCTCGACTATCTCGACCGGGTCGATCCCCAGGCAGCCAAGATCGCGCGCGAACGCTATGGCTGCCTGACGCCCTGGCAACACGATCCGTCCACCTACGGCCGCGCGGTGCTCACCGCCGGCTATCAAAAATGCGAGAAAGCGGTGCTGGAACAATGCCGGGACTTGCTCGCCAAACAGCTCGAATATGCAAAAAGGGACGGCACCGACTTTCTCGACGCCAGTCAGAATGCCCGGCTGATCGCGTCCGCCGAACACTATTACCGGATCATGTACTATGGCGGCGCGGAGTCCTGGAACCTGCGCGACACGCACATGTTCGAAACGTTGGAACATTTGCTGCATGCCGGCGGCCCCAACGCCAAGGCCGTGGTGTGGGCGCACAATTCCCATATCGGCGATGCCCGCTTTACCGAGATGGGCGTCGTCAGGGACGAAC
>NZ_RZTF01000251.1:0-9549 GCF_004023175.1 Mesorhizobium sp. M7A.F.Ca.MR.362.00.0.0 | reverse complement strand
AGCCAGTGGCGGATGGTGACGCCATTGGCGGCGGCCAGATCCTGCTCGAACTCGGACGCATTCATGTGCTCCTGGCCGCGTCGGTAGCAGATCGTCACCTCCTCGGCGCCGAGCAATTTCGACTGCACGGCCGCGTCGATCGCCGTCATGCCGCCACCGATGACGACGACGCGGCGGCCAACCGGCAGGCCGGAAAGGTCGCTGGCCTGGCGCAGCTCGGCAATGAACTCGACCGCGTTGATGACGCCGTCGGCGTCCTCGCCATCGGCACGCAGCGCATTGACGCCGCCAAGGCCCATGCCGAGAAACACCGCATCGTAATTGCGGATCAGATCCGACAGCTGATAGTCGCGGCCGAGGGCCTTGCCGTTCTGGATGTCGATGCCGCCGATCGCGGTCACATAATCGACTTCGGCCTGGGCGAAATCGTCGACACTCTTGTAGGCGGCGATGCCGTATTCGTTGAGGCCACCGGCCTTCGCGCGCGCCTCCAGAATGGTCACGTCATGGCCGTGGCGGGCGAGCCGGTGCGCGGCGGCAAGGCCGGCCGGCCCGGCGCCGACCACGGCGACAGTCTTGCCGGTCGGCTCGGCGCGCGGATAAAACTGCTTGTTCTCGCTCATGGCGACATCGGTGGCATAGCGCTGCAGGCGGCCGATCTGCACCGGCTTGCCTTCCGCCACTTCGCGCACGCAGACTTCCTCGCACAGCGTTTCGGTCGGGCAGACGCGGGCGCACATGCCGCCCAATATGTTCTGGTCGAAGATGGTCTTGGCCGAACCGATCGGATTGCCGGTCGAGATCTGGCGGATGAACAGCGGAATGTCGATCGAGGTCGGGCATGCATTCATGCACGGCGCGTCGTAGCAGAAATAGCAGCGATCGGATTCGACCAGCGCCTCGTGGTGATCGAGCGGCGGATGCAGGTCGGAAAAATTATCCGCATACTGGTCGGCCGAGAGCCTGCCGCCCGCAATGCCTTCCCTGAATTGGCCTTCTGGCATCGTCAGTTCCCCATGTTTTCTTTTGAGGAAGGCTAGCACGTTTTATTTTTTTATCAATTGGTCAATTTTCGGCGCAAGTCTCTGAAAAGGCTGGATAATAACATGATTTTTTTACTCATGTTATCGGAGGCCGAGGCTGCTTTCACAGTGCGAGCGAATGGCCGGGTTCAAGCTTACAGCCATGAATGGTCTTGACCTCCTCTGCGACCAGCTGCTGCAGTCGCCACAGATTGCGGTCATGGATGCCGAACGCCTCGAGGTGGCTGACCGTGTTGTAGAGATATTCGGCGCCGGATCCGATATGCCCGCAGGCTCTGGCCAGCACGCTCGCCACTCTGTCCAACGGCTGGTTCAGCGACGTTCCCCTGCCCTTCACGCCGACCCAGAAGCCGAGCGCGCGCAGCGTGCCTTGCGGCGTATGCACCGGCAGCCACCGGACCGTCTCGATGCTTTCGTGGTCGCTGATTTCGCGCCGCAGCAGCCTTTCGACCTGCGCCGGCTTTTCGCCCTCCGGCAAGCGATAGATCACGCCGTTGCAGCGTCCGCCCCGTTCGAGCGCCATCATCAACCCAGGCTGCTCGGCACTGCCCCGCCAACGCACCATGTCGAGGCAGAAAGAGCGGTGCCAGCCAAAGGCCGTGGCGAGCTGTTGCTCGACCGACTCGAATTCCGGCTTCCAGATCAGCGACCCATAAGCGAACACCCATAGCGGCCCCTCATCGGCTTCATTGGACAGCCGCAAGGCAAGGTCTCGAAAGTCCTCGTCGTTCATGTCTGTCCAGCTCGGGTCCGGGCCGGGATCGGCCTCCTCCCGATGGCACAGTGCGACAAGCTCGGGCGTGAGCGACATCAAGCGCATGAACGACAACCCTTCATAGCCATAGAGAAATCGAAAACCGCTGGGTGCGCAACCAGGGAACGCTTGGCACACACACCCATTGTTTTCCGGGCGGTGTCGGATTCCCGTCGTGAGGATCGTCCTATGATGGACGACGATCACGTATGAAAGGTGAGGAGACCGAAATGCCAAAAGCCCCGATGCCCTTCTTCTGGTACGAATTGATGACATCAGATCTCGATGCCGCCGAGGCATTCTACACCCAAGTCATCGGCTGGACGGCGCAGCCCTTCGACAAGGCGCCCGGCATGCCGCGCTATGTCGTCATGAATGTCGGCGAACGTGGCGTCGGCGGCCTGATGACCTTGCCCGAGAATGCCGCCAAGATGGGCATGCCGCCCGCCTGGCTCGGCTATATCCACACCAGGGATGCCGACGCTGCCACGGCATCGCTGGAGAAAGCCGGCGGCACCGTTCACCGCCAGCCCGACGACATTCCGGGCGTCGGCCGCTTTGCCGTCGTCGCCGATCCGCAAGGCGCGACCTTCATGTTCCTGCAGCCGAACGGTCCCCGACCAGCCGGCACGCCGGGCCACATCGGCTGGCACGAGCTTTATACGAGCGACTGGAAAGCCGCGTTCGATTTCTATTCCGAGCAGTTCGGCTGGGTCGACGCCGGCGATTTCGACATGGGCCCGATGGGCACTTACCAGACCTTTACAGCCGGCCCCGAATCCGGCGGCGGCATCATGAACAAGCCCGAGCAGATTCCGGTCCCGGTCTGGCAGTTCTATTTCAATGTTGCGGCCATCGATGCGGCGGCCAAACGGGTCACCGACAATGGCGGCAAGATCCTGATGGGGCCGATAGAGGTCCCCGGCGGCAGCTGGGTCGTGCAGTGCCAGGACCCGCAAGGCGCACACTTTGCCTTGATGGCGCCGGTCCGCTGACCGCGATAAGGCACCGCTGACACAAAGCGCCGGCTTCGGACCACCGATGAAGACGCCCTGCCTGGCGCCGTCTCATTCCGGCGCCAGCACCGCGACCTTCAGCTCTGCTTTTTTCGCACCGCTGAACTGAACGGTGGCCGGGCCAGGCGCAAGCTTGAAGCGCACGCTCTTGCGGATGCCAGGGCATGTTTTCACGCCACTATAGCCCGCCGACTTGATGGCCTGGCCATCCTGAATGACATCGATCCAGGCCTCGCCCGAGAGACTTATCTGGATGGCTCCCTCGGACGGCACCTCCACGCTGGTGACGGCCCCAAACGTGTCCGATGCCGGCGCACGTTCGGGCGCCACTGCAAAACCCGCTTTCTCTACCGGCACCAGCGCCAGGTCCGCAGCCGCACCAACCGCCAGCGCCGCTCCTGACGGCGTTGCCGGTGCTGCGGCAAACAGGGTCTGCTCCCGCGTCACCGGCCACTTGAACGCCTCACAGCCGGCGTCCTCGGCCATGGCGAAGCTGGTGCCTGCGAGTATCGCGAAAAGGCTGATGACGACTTTTTTCATGGCAAAGGCCCCACACATTCAGGATTGTTGTACACGCATCAATACAACCATAGAGATACTAATGCAACCTTGGCGAGAAAAATTTAATGGGAATTGGGAACATTCCAATCACCGATTGTTGACGGCAGGCCATGCGAAGTGAATGGTCATTCCTGGGCGATAATCTATGGCCGGGCGGATTGAAAATGGAGTCATTATGAAGCTTTTCGAAAGCCTCTCCAGATACCAGCCGCAGGCGCTCGGCGTGTTGCGCATCATGACCGCGCTGCAGTTCATCGAGCATGGCAGCCAGAAACTGTTCAACTTCCCCGTCAGCGCCGATCCCCACGCCCTTTCCGGGCTGACCATGACCGCCGGCATCCTCGAATTCGCCGGCGGCATCCTGCTGGCGCTCGGCCTGTTCACGCGGCCCGTAGCTTTCCTTCTGGCCGGCGAAATGGCGATCGCCTATTTCATGGCGCACATGCCGCGCGACTTCTTCCCGGTCAACAATGGCGGCGATTCGGCGATCTCTTTCTGCTTCATCTTCCTCTATCTGGTGTTTGCCGGCGCCGGCGCCTTCGCGCTGGACAACCGCCGCAGCGCCTGACGCCCAGAAGAAGGGGCGTGACTAGTGCATGTCGCCCAAAGTGCCCAGCGGTTTTGGGACACGACATGCACAAACAGGAATCTGAAGCGCATCGGCGAAGCCGAAGCGCTTCAGGCACGCATCCGTTCGAAATTGGCGTCGAAAAGCGGCACCGCCTGAATGCGCGCCGCATGACGCTTGCCCAGCAGCTCGATTTCGAAGCCGTCGCTCTCATCTGCGATCTCCTTCGGCACATAGCCGACGGCGACGGACTTCTTCGAATGATGTGCATAGCCGCCCGACGTCACCCAACCGCGCACGGCGCCATCGAACCAGATCGGCTCGTCGCCAATGACATCGGCATCGTCGGCATCGACGATAAAGGCGCGCAGGCGCAATTTGCCGCCCTGCCTGCGCTCGGCCAGCGCCGCGGCCTTGCCGATGAAATCGGCGTCCTTGCCGTAAGCAACAAAGCGGTCGAGCCCCGCTTCCAGCGGCCCGTAGATCGGCCGGTACTCGCGCCCCCATGAGCCGTAATTCTTGTCCAGCCGCAGCGCATTGAGCGCGCGCGAGCCGAAGAGGCCGATGCCGAATTCCTCGCCCGCCGCCATCAGCGCTTGATAGGCGGCGCGCTGGTATTCCGGCGCCACCCAGATTTCGTAGCCGAGATCGCCGGTATAGCTCACACGGCCGACCAGGCACGGCGCCATGCCGATATCCATCCGGCCAATGGCCATGAAGGAAAATGCCGCGTTGGAGACATCCGAGCGCGTGGCCTTTGCCAGCACATCCCGCGCCTTCGGGCCGGCGATCGACAGACCGGTGAGCCTCGCGCCCAGCGCTTCGATGCGGACCGATCCATCGTCAGGCAGGTGCTTCTCGAACCAGCGCATGTGGTATTGCTCGGCGATGCCGGAGCCGGCGAGGAACCAGCCATCCTCCCCCAGATTGGCCAGCGTGAAGTCGCCGATGAGCCTGCCGTCCTGCTTCAGCATCGGCGCCAGCGTCATGCGGCCGGGTTTCGGCAGTTTGCAGGTAAGCATCCGGTCGAGCCAGGCGGCCGCTCCCTCACCCGTCACCTTGTATTTGGCGAAGCTCGAAATCTCGGACAGGCCGACACTGTCACGTACCGTCGCGACCTCCTTGGCGACCTGCGTGAAGTCGCTCGAGCGGCGCCACGAGAACTCGTCCTTGACGCCTTCCGGCGCGTACCACAGCGGCACTTCCAGCCCATAGGCAACGCCCCATTGCGCACCCCCAGCAGACAGCAGATCATAGATCGGCGTCGTCTTCAGCGGCCGCCCGGCGGGCAGCTCCTCATTGGGGAAGCGGATCGAAAAGCGCCTGGAATAATTCTCGCGCACCTTGGCGTTGGTGTAGGCCATCGTCGCCCAGTCGCCATAGCGCGCGACATCCATCGCCCAGATATCGGCGCCGGGATCGCCCTCGATCATCCAGTTCGACAAAGCAAGGCCGACGCCGCCGCCTTGCGAAAAACCGGCCATGACACCGCAGGCGACCCAGAAGCCCGGCAGGCCGCGCACCGGCCCGACCAGCGGGTTGCCGTCAGGGGCGAAAGTGAAGGGGCCGTTGATGATCTGCTTGATGCCGGTGTTCTGGAAGGCGGGGAAATGGCGGAAGCCGACTTCCAGAGACGGCGCGATGCGGTCGATGTCCGGCTCCAGCAATTCATGGCCGAAATTCCATGGCGTCTGGTATTCGGACCACGGCTTGTTGGCCTTCTCATAGGTGCCCATCAGCATGCCGCCGCGCTCCTGGCGCAGGTAAAGCTCGCCGTCGAAATCGACCGCGTGGATGATCTCGGTGCCGGTCTTGGCATTCCAGGCGGCGACCTCAGGCATGTCCTCGGTGATCAGGTACATGTGCTCCATGGCCAGCACCGGCAGTTCGAGACCAACCATGCGGCCGACCTCGCGCGCCCACAGGCCGCCGGCATTGACGACATGCTCGGCCACCACCTCGCCCTTGTTGGTGATGACGCGCCATAGCCCGTCGGGCCGGCGCACGATGTCCTCGACCTTGGTGAAGCGCTCCACTTCCGCCCCAAGTTTCCGCGCGGCCTTGGCATAGGCATGGGTAACGCCTGAGGGATCGAGATGGCCGTCCTCCTTGTTCCTGACGGCGCCGACGAACTGCTTGGGATCGAGCAGCGGCATCAGCTCGGCCGCTTCGTTGGGCGAGATCTCCTCGAGCTCGATGCCGAGATAACGGCCCTTGGCGACGACGCCGCGCAGCCAGTCCAGCCGCGCCTCGGTTGCCGCCAAAAGCACGCCACCGGTCAGATGCACGCCGGTCGCCTGGCCGGAAAGCTCCTCGATCTCCTTGTAGAGGTTGATCGTGTATTTCTGCAGCTTGGCGACGTTGGGGTCGCCATTGATGGTGTGCATGCCCCCGGCCGCGTGCCAGGTCGAGCCGGACGTCAATTCGTCGCGCTCCAGCAGGACAACATCGGTCCAGCCGTGGCGGGCGAGATGGAACAGCACGGAGCACCCGACGACGCCACCGCCAATGACCACGACCTTTGCATGCGATTTCATGAGTTTTGCTCTGTTATCAGTGAGTTGGATGGGTGAGTGGATTCAAGCTGGGAGGCATCACGGCTCGCCCTGCCCGATCGCTTCCTTGCGCCTGGCCATGTAAGCCTCCAGCGCCTCGCGCACGGCGATATCCATCACCGGCTCGACATAGTCTTCCAGCGCCTTCTTCCACAGCCGCGTCGCGCGCGCCGTCGCGTCGAGCCCGCCGGCTTCCTGCCAGGCCTCGTAATTCTGCCAGTTGGACAGCATCGGCTGGTAGAAGGCGGTGGCGTAGCGCTCCAGCGTGTGCGGCTCACCGAAGAAATGGCCGCCGGTCGGCACCGCGCCTAAAGCCTCGACGGCAAGCTCGGCCTCGTTGACCTCGATCGGGCGCAAGAACTCCATCATGTGCTGGATCATCTCGACATCGATGATGAGTTTTTCGAATGACGCCGTCAGCCCGCCCTCCTGCCAGCCGGCGGCGTGGTAGACGAGGTTGCCGTGGCCGAGCACCGCGCCCCACAGCGCCATCAGCGTCTCATAGGCGCCCTGCGCATCGGCGGCGTTGGAGGCCGAGCCCGGCGTCGTGCGGTAGGGCAGCCCGTAGCGCCGCGCCAGTTGCCCCGAAGCGATGTTGGCCTTGGTGTTCTCAGGCGTGCCGAAGGCCGGCGCGCCCGACTTCATATCGACATTGGAGGTGAAGGCGCCATACATGACCGGCGCGCCCGGACGGACAAGCTGCGTCAGCACGACGCCGAACAGCGCCTCGGCATTCTGCTGCGCCAGCGCGCCGGCCAGCGTCACCGGGCTCATCGCCCCCATCAGCGTGAACGGCGTCACCGCCACCGACTGGCCGAACTCGGCCATGGTCATCAGGCCCTCGGCCATCATCTCGTCGAAGCGGCGCGGCGAGTTGACCGAGATGATCGTGGTGATGCCGGGATCGTCGCGCATCTGGTCGAGCGTCAGCCCGCGCGAAATCGCCATCATCTCGATGCCGTCAAGCGCCCTGCCCCGGCCGATAGCCGAGACATGGAAACTCTTGTCGGTCAGCGTCAGATTGGTGAAGTAGGTGTCGAGATGGCGGGAGTTTGCCGGCAGCTCCACCGGTGCGCAGACCTGGTTGCCGAGCATGTGGATGCAGTTGAAATGCTGCGCCAACCGGGTCAGATCCGAATAGTCGCGCAAATTGCCGGCACGGCGGCCGCGCTCCATATCGTGCACATTCGGCGGCCCGGCAACGAGCGTGAAATTGATGGTGTTGCCGCCCAGATGAACCGCGTTGGCCGGATTGCGCGGCGTCAACACATAGCTGGACTGCGTGGTCTTCAGCACGTCTTCGATCAGGCCGCGATCGATGCGGACATTCGCCGATGCATGATCGACCCTGGCGCCAGCCTTCTCGAACAGCGACAGCGCCCGCGGGCTCATCACCTCGATGCCGAAATTCTCCAATATGTGCATCGACGCCTGGTGGATCTGCTCGATCTGGTCGGGCGACAGCATGGCCATTGGCGGATAGGGATTTGTCACCCGCCTGAGCGGCAGTTGCGGGATGGCCGACGGGCCCCTGTTGCTGGTGCGCTCGGCGCCGCGTTTGCGTCTTGGTTCGTTCATGCCCGGCATCAAAGCCCCGGCAAACCGGGCAAGCTGTCGGAAATACGCCGTTTGCGGGCGTGATTTTAGCCACGGCGGCATTTCTGTAATATCTATTTAGAGAAAGCGACGAAATACGTCGGATTACTGACACAAATTCCCTCAAGGACT
The DNA here is from genome assembly GCF_004023175.1 of Mesorhizobium sp. M7A.F.Ca.MR.362.00.0.0. Taxonomy (NCBI): domain Bacteria; kingdom Pseudomonadati; phylum Pseudomonadota; class Alphaproteobacteria; order Hyphomicrobiales; family Phyllobacteriaceae; genus Mesorhizobium; species Mesorhizobium sp. M7A.F.Ca.MR.362.00.0.0. The sequence continues at coordinate 1,324 of NZ_RZTF01000251.1, read as the reverse complement.
GCTCGGGCGAAGCGTTAACGGACGCTGCAAGATTCCCTTTATGATTTCGGCCTATTGCTGCGCCAATGCGTAGTTCGAGTTTTAGTAAAATTGGTGCGGTTTGCGTGCTGCTGGCGCTTTCGGCCTGCGCCACGCCGCCCAGCCACATCAACAATGTCTGTGCCGTCTTCGACCAGAATGACGGCTGGTTCGACAACTGGCAGTCGGCCGCCGAGCGCGCCCAGCAGAAATACGGCATCCCCGTTCCCGTGCTGATGGCGACGGTGCGCAAGGAATCCGGTTTCAAGAGCAATGCAAGGCCGCCGCGCACCAAGCTGCTCGGCTTCATTCCGTGGAAGCATGTCTCGTCGGCCACCGGCTTCTCGCAGGCGTTGGACGGCACCTGGTCGCAATATCAGCGCGAGACCGGCAACTGGGCGGCACGGCGGACGAAATTCGCCGACGCCGTCGATTTCGTCGGCTGGTATCACTCCAAAACGGCAGACACGTATGGCGTCGCCCGCAACGACACCTACAATCTCTATCTCGCCTATTATCTCGGCTGGACCGCCTATGGCCGCGGCAACCGGGGCGATGCAGGCGTCCAGGGCTATGCCCGGGCCACCGACAAGATGGCGCGGGACTATGCGCAGCAACTGAGCGAGTGCGGGAACTGAACTAATTCCGGGCATGAGCATTTCAACCACCCGCTGATGGACGGCATGCCTTGCCGACTAGCGGCAAACGCTCATCGCTTCGTCATCCACGGGCGGAGCAAGGAGCGCAGCGACGCAGCGCAGACCCCTGGAGCTGCTCCGCAGCCCAAGGGATCCATGCCGCGACTTCAAATCGCCGCCGCGGGCAGAAATTGTGCTCCGCTGCGCCCTCGGCTGAGGTCGCGGCATGGATCCCAGGGTCTCCGCGACGGAGCTTCGCTCCTGCTACGCCCTAGGATGACGAAGTTTGGGGAGGCTCCAGCCAATCCCGAATGCCAGCGATGGTCCACCGAGGGAAGACATCTTGCTCCCGACAGATCCCCAACCCTGCCAGATCCTCTGTTCCAGCGCGGCTAGTCGCGAAGCGCATTGACCGTTTCGAGATCGACCATCGGCCCGCCGGGCCGCGACGAAAGCAAGGGAATGCCGTTACGCTCACCGCCCGCCTGCGGCGGACGCAGCGAACGGCGAACCAGATCGGAAATGACTTCGCCCACACTGCGATCCTGCTGCCGCGCCATAGCTTTGGCGGCAAGAAGGACATCGTCATCGATTGCAAGTGTCGTTCTCACAATTCGCCCTCCCTCCAAGCATCAAACATCACGCATCACATGGCGCAGCATATGAAA
>NZ_RZTF01000250.1:1003-9554 GCF_004023175.1 Mesorhizobium sp. M7A.F.Ca.MR.362.00.0.0 | reverse complement strand
AGACCGGATTGATCTTTCAGGCCAAGCACAATCGGTTCGTCGCCTATCGCCAGCCGGAATAAAACTTGAGCCTTTTTTGACGCATGTCGGTTTTCCAAAAACCGCTGCACACTTTTAGGCGACATGCGTAGGGATTAAACAGGCCTCCGGCAACGTTTCTTCTGATGTAACCCGTCGAAGACCAACCGGAGGACCGACATGCGTAAACTGCTTCTCGCCACCGCCGCCACCCTGATCGCAGCCGCGGGCGCCGCTTACTCGCAAGATGCCAAGATGAGCTTCTTCGTCACCAGTGTCGGTTCCAGCAAGGGTGCCGACCTCGGCGGCCTCAAGGGCGCCGACGCGCATTGCGCGTCGCTGGCGGAAGCCGCCGGCGTCACCGGCAAGAGTTGGGCCGCCTATCTGTCGACCAGCGACACCGACGCCCGTGACCGCATCGGCAAGGGGCCATGGATGAACGCAAAGGGCGTCAAGATCGCCGACGATGTTGCCTCGTTGCACAGCGATGCCAACGGCATCACCAAGCAGACGGCGCTCAACGAGAAAGGCGAAGCGGTCAACGGCCGCGGCGACACGCCGAACCGCCACGACGTGCTGACCGGCTCCAAGCCCGACGGCACCAAAATCGCCGACCAGACCTGCGGCGACTGGACGATGAGCGGGGCGGAAGGCGCCGCGATGATGGGCCATCATGACCGCACGGGCCTCGACGATTCGGCAGCGGCCAAATCCTGGAATTCCTCGCACGCCTCGCGCGGCGGCTGCAGCCAGGAGGCGCTGAAGGGCACAGGGGGCGATGGCTTGTTCTATTGTTTTGCCACCAACTGAGCCGATTGCGCTTCCAAATCGGGCTGGGAAACCCCCGTCACATCACGCGGCTGTGATGTGACGGCGGGAAGCTGTGCGGCGGTCATGCTTTCGTCATTTCCATGGAGTTGGTAGGGTCACAGCGACTCCCACAACAAGCGCCCAACTGGCAGAACAAGGAAATCCCCATGGCTACGACCGCAGCAGCGTTGGTCTGGTATCTGGTAATCGCCGGCCCGCAAGGCGGCATGGTCGTGCTGCCCAGCACCTTCGACAAACGCGAACAGTGCACCGCCGCCATCACCGAATATCAGAAGCAGCCGACACCGGCCGGCTGGTCAGTGCAATGCGTGCCGAGCGCCTCGCCCTTCACTGACGAGGGAGACGCCGAAGAACCGTCGGCGCAGTAAGCATCAGCGGCGTGCGCTCACCGTCAGCTCCGGCTTCTGGCTGATGGTCTGGAACACCACGCAATAACGCTCGGTCAGCTTCAGCAGCGAGTCTACCCGCTCCTGCGGCTCAGCGGTGTCGAGGTTGAAATTGAGCCGGATGGCGCGAAAGCCGACCGGTGCATCCTTGGCGACACCGAGCGTGCCGCGAAAATCGAGATCGCCTTCGGCCTCCACCGTGGCGGCGCCGAGCTTGAACTCGAGCGCCGTCGCCACCGCCTTGAGCGTCACCCCGGCGCAGGCGACCAACGCCTCCAGCAGCATGTCGCCCGAGCAGAGTTCAAGCCCTGAGCCGCCTGTTGCCGGATGCAAGCCGGCGATGGCGAGCGCCCTGCCCGTCTCCACCTTGCAGGCAACCGACTGGTCATCGATCGAGCCCTTGGCGCGAAGCGTGATCAGAGCCTGCGAAGCATCGTCACGGTAGGCCTGCTTCAGCGGCGCCTGCATGGCCTTCAGTTCGGTCGCATCCATCCGCTTTTCCCCTTTCGTCGACTGCTTGCGTCACCGGCATACGCCGTCCGGTCGAGATTTGCGCCGATCACCGTGGCAAGGCAATGCCGTTCCGCAACAGGAGACAGCGGTCAACACCGATATCCCAAATGGGACATTGACGGACAAGGTCCCAAAAACGTCTGATCCGGGCAAGTCATCACTCCATTTCCCGGCGGTCCCAAGATGCCCCGTACCCTCTCGACAAGGCCGAAACAGGATGGTTTTCGCGCGCCCGGCGAATTCGAACCAAAGTCAGGCTGCTGGCTGATCTGGCCGGAGCGGCCGGACACCTGGCGCCTCGGCGCCAAGCCCGCGCAAAAGCTGTTCGTGGATGTCGCCGCGGCGATCGCGCAAAGCGAGCCAGTGACGGTGGCGGCCTCCGCTCGCCAGTGGCAGAATGCCCGAGCGCGATTGCCCGGCCATGTGCGTGTCGTGGAGATGTCCACCAACGATTCCTGGTTGCGCGACAGCGGTCCCAATTTCGTCGTCAACGATCAAGGCGGCGTGCGTGGCGTCGATTGGATCTTCAACGCCTATGGCGGTTTTGACGGCGGCCTCTACGCGCCATGGGACCTCGATGATCTGGCAGCGCAAAAAGTGCTCGAAATCGAGAACATGGATCGCTACCGCGCACCGCTGATCGCCGAGGGCGGCGGGTTGCAATGCGACGGCCAGGGCACCCTCATCACGACGGAGCAATGCCTGCTCAACCGAAATCGCAACGCTCATCTCGGCAAGGCCGAGGTGGAACCGCAGCTTGGTGACTATCTCGGCGTCGACACCGTCATCTGGCTGCCGCGTGGCCTTGCCTTCGACGAAACCGACGGCCATGTCGATGACGTCTGCTGCTTCGTGCGTCCCGGCGTGGTCGTGCTGAGCTGGACCGACAATCGGGAGGACCCGCAATACGAGATTGTGCGAGAAGCCGAAGAGGTGCTGCGTTCGGCCCGTGATGCGCGTGGCCGCGCACTGGAGATCCACCGGCTGCCGCATCCCCTGCCGATCGAGATGACGCCGGAAGAAAGCGAGAGCGTGGACCGGCTGGATTCGACCTGGGCGCGACCGGCCGGAAACCGGATCGCGGCGAGCTACATCAACTACTATCCGGGCAACAGCGTCGTGGTGGTACCGCAGTTCGGCTGCGATCTCGATGTGAAGGCCAAGCAGACGCTGGCCGAGCTGTTTCCCGACCACAAGATAGTCGGCATCGAAAACTCACGCGAGATCCTGCTGGGCGGCGGCAATGTCGCCTGCATCACCTTGCCGGTCTATGCCCCGCAGCGACGCTGAGGGACGACGCATGCCGAAAACAGATAGCGAAAACGGAGGACATTTATGCGCGCTCTGATCTTCTCAACCCTGCTTGCCTGCGGCGTCTGCGCAAATGCGGCTTCGGCTGACGAGGAAAAGATCGTCAACGTCTACAACTGGTCCGACTACATCGCGCCGGACACCGCCGAGAAATTCGAGAAGGAAACGGGCATCAAGGTTCGCTACGATGTCTATGACGGCAACGAGGTACTTGAAACCAAGCTGCTCACCGGCGGCTCGGGATATGACGTGGTCTACCCGTCAGCCTATCCGTTCCTGAAGAACCAGGTGAAGGCGGGGGCGTTCCTGGAACTCGACAAATCGAAGCTTGCCAACCATTCGAAGATCGATCCGCAGGCCCTGGCGCTGATCGCAGGCGCCGACCCGCAGAACCTGCATGCCGTGCCCTATATGGCCGTCACCGACGGCATTGGCTACAACGTCGCCGCCGTGAAACAGAGGCTGCCGGACGCGCCGACGGATTCCTTCGCCATGGTCTTCGACGTGGACGTGGTCAAGAAGCTCTCCGATTGCGGCGTGGCCATGATCGATGCGCCGGCTGAAGTCATCCCGATGGCGATGAACTATCTTCACATCGACCCCAAATCGACCAGTCCCGACGACCTCGCCAAGGTCGAGAACCTGATGGGCAAGGTGCGGCCCTACATCCGCTATTTCCATTCGTCGAAATACATCAACGACCTCGCCAACGGCGACATCTGCGTGGTGTTGGGCTGGTCGGGCGACATACTTCAGGCAAGGACCCGTGCGGCGGAATCCGTGAAGAAGCTGGAGATCGCCTATTCCATCCCCAGAGAAGGCACGCTCATCAACTTCGATACGATGGTGGTGCCGAAAGATGCGCCGCATCCCGACAACGCCCAGGCCTGGGGCCTCGATCAACTTCAATCTGCGGCCCGATATCGCCGCGGCCAATTCCAGCTATGTCTCCTATGCCAATGCGATACCGGAATCCCTGCCGCTGATGGACAAGGCGATAGCCAGCGATCCCGGCGTCTTTCCGCCTGATGCCGTGAAGGCCAAGCTGTTCGTGGTCGACAACAACGACCCAAAGCTGCTGCGATCACAAAACCGCATGTGGACGCGCATCGTGACGGGGCAATAGCGCCGGCGTAAGCCGTCAGGCTCAAGCGGCTTCGCGGAAGGCCGCCAGCAGCTCGACCTGGGAGTGCACGCTGAGCTTGCGGTAGATCTGCTTGATGTGGTTGCGGACGGTGCCGGGCGAGACGGCGAGGCTTCGCGAAATCGTCTTGGCGTTGCCACCCTCGACCAGATGCCGCGCAACCTCGGCCTCGCGCCTGCTCAGCCGCGAGCGTCCGTCACCGATTGCGGCGCCCTTGTCCCGGGAGTGGCACAGATGAAGCAATCTTTGCAGAATGAGCCTCGTCGCGCTGCTTGCCGCGTAAGCCATCTCCAGATCCTGATCGCCAAAGGCCGGTGCCCCGTTTCGCCGCAGGAAGGTGACATAGCCAGCGGTCAGCCCGTCGAGATTGAACACGCCGGTGATCTCGTCGAAACTGTCGGAAGGGCCGAAGAATTCGCGATAGTAGGGGGTACGCTGGAAGTCGCCATTGCGGAGTGCCGACAGCGGCAACAGGAAATCCTGTCTTGTGCTGGCGAACCTCTGGAAGAAGGGATCCTGGCGATACAGTCGTGCATCGTAGTCGCGGTTCCAGCGATCGGGGCCGGCATCGTCGATGGTCAGGGATGTGATGTCTCGACGGTAGAAGCCGACATAGGCGCGGTCGGAGCCAAGCAGTCCGCTCGCCGCCGCTGTGAAGCGAGCGGACAATTCTTCGGGCGTTGCAGCCATGGCCGCGGCGGCGACACCACCGCTCCAGTGTCCAAACCGATCGAGAGAGATGTTCGACTGCATTCCGGCTCACATTAGCGCAAGCCGTTGCAGGTTCAAGACAGCCATTTCCTTTGACTTCGATCCTCTCGGCCATACCTATGCGGGAGTCGTTCTCGCGGAGCCATCATGCTGGTCAAGCTGAAACTGATCTTCCTCATCCTGCCGATGCTTGCCGTCCTGGCGCAGCCCGTCCTGGCTGAAACGGCGGAGCGGCCGGCACCTGCGGGCGGTGTGCTGTCCCTGCTGCCGCCGCCGCAGACCACCAACCATTCGATCACACTGGCCGGGCGCAAGCTGGATTACCAGGCAAAGGCAGCGACCCTGTCGCTGCTGTCGGGCAACGGCGACGTCACGGCGGAGATCTTCTACGTCGCCTACACGCTGGAGCCGCTGGCGAGCGTGGCCAAAGACCCGCAGCGGCCGATCACCTTCGTGTTCAATGGCGGCCCTGGAGCAGCGTCCGCCTATCTGCATCTCGGCGCACTCGGTCCACGGATAATCGCGACGGGAGCCGATGGCGAACTCCTGCCCTCACCGCAAAGACTGATCGACAATCCGGACAGCTGGCTCGACATGACGGATCTCGTCTTCGTCGATCCGGTGGGGACCGGCTACAGCCGCGAGGCACCGGGGCAGGACACGCGCGATTTCTGGGGCGTCAACCAGGATGCCAGCTCGATTGGCGCCTTCATCCGGCTCTATCTCGCGCAGAACGGTCGCACCGGGTCGCCGCTGTTCCTCGCCGGCGAAAGCTATGGCGGGTTCCGCGCGGCGCTGCTCGCCAGGACATTGCAGGAAGATATCGGCATCAGTCCGAACGGCATCGTGCTGATCTCGCCAGCGCTGGAGTTCACGCTGGTGCAGCCCGACGAATTCGAGCCGCTGCATTGGGCGCTCGAACTGCCGTCACTGGCGGCGGTGCGGCTACGCACCGAAGGCGTCAGCGGCGATGCATTGCGGGAGAAGCTGGCCGAAGTCGAACATTATGCGATGGGCGATTACCTTACGGCAATCACCAGCGGACTGGAGCAAGGCAGGCGGCTGGCGAGCCAGCGCGTCGCTGAGATGACCGGCCTGCCACTCGATTTGGTGCAACGGAACTCCGCTCGCATCCCCACCAGCCTGTTCGCAAGGGAGTTCGCCCGTGCCAGCGGCAAGGTGCTCAGCCCCTATGACGCCACGATCGGCACAGCCGATATCGCGCCTGAGAGCGCCCGCATAGCCGGCCCGGATCCGGTGCTCGACCGCAGCGTGCCGGCGCTGACGTCGGCTTTCGTCGGCTACATCCGTGACGAATTGAATTTCCGCACCGATGTCAGCTATCGGCTGCTCAATGGCGAAATCAGCCACAAATGGGATTACGGGACCAGCGCCTCGCGGCAAGGCTATGCCGGAGTGATGGACGATCTGCAGCGCGCACGCTCACTGAACCCTTCGCTTGGTGTCGTGATCGTCAACGGCTACACCGACCTGGTCACGCCTTACCTCGCCTCGCGCTACCTGGTGAACCAAATCCCATCGCTCGCCGATGCCAAGCCTATCCGTCTCGATGTCGTCGAGGGCGGGCACATGATGTATTTCAGGTCCGACGGCCGACGCGCGCTGAAAGAAGCCGCTTCGGAGCTCTACCAGGCGACGCAGTAGGCTTGGCGACAGTGCAGCTCGGCATGGCCCCCTGCCCCAACATAACCAGCGGGCGGGCGTAGCGCCGCAGCGATTTTCGCCCTTATAGCTTGGTGCCGAGGGAACTGAATTCACAGCTCCTCGTGTCGCTCCTCACAGCATTCTGCCGCTCCGGCAATTTGGTCCCACGCGCCTTATGGCCGATATCGCCATTCTCGAAACACGCGAGCGGGTGCTTGCAGGCATCCTGCTGACCGGTGCGGCCTATTTGCTGTTTTCGACACAGGATGCCTCGATCAAGCTGTTGGTCGTCGGCATGAGCGTCTGGCAGATCATGTTCTTCCGCAGCATTGCCATTCTGGGCGCGTGCGCGGCGATCGGCGGACGACAGTTGTTTGCCGACACGATGCGCTCGCCGATCGTGCGGCCGATGCTGGTGCGCAGTGCCTTCACGCTTGCTGCGTGGCTGTGTTACTACAACGCCGCGCGCAGCCTGCAGCTCGCCGAGCTGACCACCGTCTATTATGCGGCCCCGATCATCGTCACAGTGCTTTCAGTGTTCCTGCTCGGCGAAAAGGTGCCGATGCTGCGCTGGCTGGCGGTGCTGATCGGCTTTGCCGGCGTGTTCGTCGCTTGCGATCCGACCCATCTCGGCCTGTCCGTGCCGGTGCTGCTGGTGCTGGCGGCGGCCTTCTTGTGGGGCATCGCCATCGTGCTCTTGCGCAAGACCGCCCTTGCCGAGCGCTCGATGATCCAGCTCCTGCTCAACAATTTCTATTTCCTGCTGTTTTCGGCGGTGCCGGCATTGTTGTTGTGGCGGACACCGGACGGGGCTCAGTTACTGCTCCTTGCCAGCGTCGGCGCACTCGGCGGCCTGGCACAATATCTTCTGTTCGAAGGCATGAAGCGCACGCCGGCTTCAGTCCTCGCGCCGCTGGAATACACTTCGCTGTTGTGGGCATTCGCACTCGGCTTTGCCATCTGGGGCGACGTGCCGCGTCGCGAGGTGTTCCTGGGCGCTGCGCTGATCGTCGCCGCCGGCCTGTTGATCGTCGGCACCGAGCATTTCCGCAAACGGCTATGATGTGCATGGCCATGATTGCTGACACTACGATGTCAGGACCAAGCGGCGTAGGCTGGTTGCATGACTGACATTGCAGCCGCCACCGACACCGCCGCAGAGCGCACACTCGGCATCATCCTGGTATCGTCCTCAGCTGCCGTTTTCGGCCTGACCGGTGTTCTGACAAAGTCGATCCATGCCGACCCGTTGACCATCATCTGCTGGCGCGGCTTTGTCGGCGCCATCCTGATCAGCTTCTATGTGCTGTGGCGGCGTCACCGTTCCGGTAACCGCGAAACGCTGCGGCTTGGCTGGCGCGGCTGGCTGCTGGCGGTAGAGGGAGCTCTGGCCAGCATCGCCTTCATCTCGGCGTTCAAGTTCACCTTCGTCGCCAATGTCGCGGTCATCTATGCCACAGCACCTTTCGTCACCGCGCTGCTGGCTTGGGTTCTGACGCGCGAACCCTTCCGGTTGCAGACAATGGTCGCCGCCGCCGTGTCGCTGTGCGGCGTGGCGATCATGGTCTGGTCCGGCTTCGGCACCGGCAATCTGTTCGGCGACGGACTGGCACTGCTGATGACCATCGGCAGCGGCCTCTACATGATCATGGTGCGCGCGTTCCGCGACACGCCGGTTGTGTGGGCCGGCGCGGTTTCGGCGTTCCTGCTGTTCCTGCTCGGCTGGTTCGTCACCGATCCGCTGGCGGTTTCGCAAAGGGATGCCGTTCTGCTCGCCACGTTCGGCGCGTCCTTTGCGTTGTCCTCGATCCTGTGGACGGAGGGCGCGCGGCTCATCCCGCCGGCCGAATCCGGACTGCTCGGCTCGGCCGAAGTGCCGTTCGCGATCCTGTTTGCCTTCCTGTTCCTGGGCGAGATTGCACCAGCCGCCAGCATGATCGGCGGCGTCATCGTGTTGTGCGCGGTGTTCGCC
>NZ_RZTF01000250.1:0-993 GCF_004023175.1 Mesorhizobium sp. M7A.F.Ca.MR.362.00.0.0 | reverse complement strand
GGCCCGCAACGCGTGGCGTCAAATATTTCTTAAAAAAGTGACACAGTCACGGAACCATCATCCGGGTCAGGCATTATGGGTGCGACGGGCCATCCCCAAGTCCCCCCAAACCCCTCGGCCCGTCCTACTCCAAGCCGACCGTAAGGTCGGCTTTTTCTTTGGGCATTCAGCCCGACAAGGCAAGGTTGCCGCTGAGAAGGGCCGCCAGATCGCCCGCCGGACCATCGGAGCCAGCGCGCAACCGGATGGCGAACTCAGCCATTGGAACCTGCGGCAGGCCAAGCTCGCGCGGCGCCTCGACAATGCCGGAATGGGCAAAGCGAGCCGTTCGCAGCGTCAGCGCGACACCGGCGTTCACCGCCGTGCGCAGGCCGGCCAGACTGGCGCTGCCGGCAGCGATGCGGTAGCGGCGGCCGGCAGCATCGAGTGCGGCAAGTGCTGCCTCGCGAAAACCGCAATACGGATCGAGCAGCGCCAGCGGCAATTCCTCCTGCCGCGAAGCCAGCCCTTTTTGCGAACACAGCCATATCATCGGCTCGCGCAGCACGCCGACCTCGTCCAACGCCGCTGCCTGGCGCATGACGATCGCCAGATCGAGGCCGCCAGACTGCAGCGCCTGCGCCAGTTCGGCGGAACGGCCGACCCGCAGTTCGATCCTGACGCGTGGATGGCTGCCGGCGAAGGCACGCAGCAGGTCCGGCAAGCCGCTGTCGGCGAAATCCTGTGTCGTGCCGATGGCGACGCGTCCGGCAGCGCGCGCCCCCTTGAGCGCCAGCCAGGCCTCGCGATGGGTGGCAAGGATTCGCCTGGCATGGCCGACGAGGTCTTCGCCTGCAGGGGTCAAGCCGCGCCCTCGCCCTTGCGGCGCCAGCAGCGGCTCGCCGAGGATTTCCTCCAGCCGCTGCATCTGGGCGGTCACCGCCGAGGGCGAACGGCCGATGCTTGCAGCCGCCTGGGCCAGCGAGCCGCTGTCGACGAAAGCGAGGAAGGTTC
>NZ_RZTF01000024.1:34427-37934 GCF_004023175.1 Mesorhizobium sp. M7A.F.Ca.MR.362.00.0.0 | reverse complement strand
TAGCCAGACCAGGCCGCCGAAATCCGTGCGCGGCTTGGCTTGCAGAACCGACGACCAACGCGACAGGCCAACCCCGTCGGCCATGTCCAAGATTCTGGCCATTGTCGGTTCCGGCACCGGGATGCCGATCTCGAACGTTAGATAGGATAACGCCACCGCCGCTGGAACCGCCAGGCCGCGTCTGCCGACGATGTCGAGGAACGTGTCCCAATCGACGTCTTCGCCATGGATGGCGACCGCGCAGTCGACAAGCCAGTCGCTGTGGGTGTGGGCGTCGAGGCCGCCATGGGCGATGGCCAGGGCCATGCGATCGGACGGCGACGGCACGAAGACCGCGACGCCGCTGAATTGTGCCGGGACCGCCCGTTGCCAGATCGCCAGGTCGTCTTCCGCGCTCGTCTGCGACCCGTCATAGCCGAGCTGGTGCAGGTCGATGTCACCGAAACGGCCCTTGAAGAAGTTCATCGACCGCAGCGACGCCAACCGGGTTCGCAGATATTGCGCGCTGACGCCCGAGGCGATCTGCCAGTCGCGATCGCGCAAGATGTCGAAGACGGCAGCCATGTCGCGCGGGCGCACCAATATGTCGATATCATGCGCCACCCGGCCACGCTGCGCCGACGCGTTCAAGGCAATGCGGCTGGCGCCCTTTATCAGCATGATGTCGGCGCCGCCGTCGGCCATCGCCTTCAGCGCCGGCTCGGCCTCGCGCATCGCCATGCGCGACTTCGTCCACAGCATCTTCTGCAGGCCGACGAGGCGCGGATGGGCGGCATGCCCGGCCAGCTTCCTGCCGAACCTGTCGGAGATGGCGGCGAGCAGGCGATGTTCTCGAAACGAGACGAGATCGATGTCGTTCTCGTCCAGCCAGCGCGCGGCACAGGCAGCGGCTGCGTCCTCATCGGAGAGCAGCGCCGCCTTCAGCAACAGGTCCAGCTGGCCGGTGGGCCACGACCAGCCATAGTCCGGGAAGCGGCGGCCGATGCGGCGAACGGGCGTGGCGTTCAACTGGAACCTGCCTTGTTCTGGGCTCGCCGCTGCATGGCGAGCCTTGCGACCTGGAGGTAGCCCCGGTCGCGTGCCGGATCGCGGCCGTAGGAAAGGCTGCCCGGACGGATGCGGCGCAATGCAAGCACGTCGTCGAGCATGGCAAGGGCAAAGCCTGCCTCACGAACCCGGGCGATCCAGTCGATCATCTCGCCGCGACCGCCTGGTGGGTCGATGATGGGACCGACGCTCTGCACCACCTCTTGGCGGATCATCATCGTCGTGCGCGACCAGCCAGCTCCACTGGTCGCATCGGGCAAATCGGGGCTGTCGCCGCGAAACGTCCGCCAATGCGTAAAGACGCCCGTTGTCCCGGGATGACGGTCGAGATGGACCAGCTGCTTTTCGATCTTGTCCGCCAACCACAAATCGTCGGCATCGAGCGTCGCGATGAGCGGCGTCGAGAGTGCCGCAATGCCACGGGTCGTTGCGCTGCCAGGTCCGGCATTGTCCTGTCGCAGCACAGTCACCGGCAGGTTCATCGCATCGATCACCGCAACCGTATCGTCGGTCGAACCGTCATCGACCACGACGATGGCGTCCGCCCTTGCCGTCTGGGCCAGGACGGAGTTCAGGGCCGCGCCGATGGTGGCGGCCGCGTTGAAAGCCGGAATGACGACGCCGTAGGCTGCCATCAAAGGAATCGCCACTGCGCGAGATCCTTGAAGTCGAAGATCCCCTCCACCCGGCGCAAGTTGGGGTCGGCCCTGCGACGCTTCATCGACTTGTGAATGGCGCGCATGAACTCGCGAAAGGGCACATCGGCTTCCTTGGTCATGTTGCCGGGATGACGTCTGTAGTAGAGAGCCACCGTATCGGGCATAACGTATTTTGTCTGGCTCTCAAAGATACGCAAAAGATAGTCGGTGTCCTCGGCCTGTTTGAAATCCTCGTCGAAACCTCCGGTGCGCTCGATGAGGTTTCGCGCAAAGATCCCGGCGGACAGGTGGATCCCTCGCACGGTGATGGAGTGGCTGTCGGCGGCCGGTTCCAGCGTCTCGCCATCTATCTTGTCGACCAACGTCATGCGCGAATAGGTCAGGTCCAGGCCAGGATCTTCTCCGAAGCAGGCGAGATCCGCCTTGAAGCGCCCTGTCGGGGAGATGTCGTCCGAATCGAGAAACGACACCAGGCCGGTCTGCGGCAGCAACTGCTTCAGCCCGGCATTGCGCGCCTTTGTGACGCCGCCATTGCTCTGCTGGAAAAGACGAATGCACGGGGCCTCGTCGATCAACGACCGTACGACGGCTGCCGAACCATCGGTCGACCCATCGTCGATGACGATGATGTCGAGATCGATGTCTTCGCGCTGCCTGAGCAGCGAGCGCAGCGCGAGGCCAACGAATTGTTCGCGATTGTAGACCGGCATGATGACGCTCAGCTTCATGGGCGTCTCCGGCAGCATTCCGGGCTTGGCTGATCCGACTTGATTGTGTCGAGCATCATAGCATCCGCCAATCGGTGGGACTCTTCAATTCGAAGATTCCCTGGACCTCTCGCCGTGCCGGATCGGCCTTGCGCCGCCGCATCGACTTGTGGATTGCACGCAAGTGGTTGCGGACCCTGCCGCTATGTTCCTTGGTGACATTTCCGGCATGGCGTCGGTAGTAGATCGCGACGGCGTCCAACAATTCGTAGTTCGGTCCCGCCTCGAAAACGCGCAGCAGATAGTCGGTATCCTCAGCCTGCTCGAAATCCTCATCGAACTCGCCCGTCCGGTCGACAAGCCCTCTGCTGAACACGGCGGCGCTCAGCGAAATTCCCCGAAGCGTCATCGTGCGGCTGTCGGCTGCCGGTTTCAGCCGCTCATCGTCAATCCGCTCGACCAGCGTCATCAGCGAATAGGTCAGCTCGAGTCCGGGGTCTGCTCTGAAGCGTGCAAGGTCCTTCTTGAACCGTCCGGCCAGCGAGATGTCGTCAGAATCCAGAAACGAAACGAACTCCGCATCCGGCGGCAGTTGCCGCAGCCCGGCGTTGCGCGCCCTGGCTACGCCCATGTTGGATTGCTGGAACAGTCGGATGCAGGCGTTTTCGCGCATCATCGAGCGCACGGCCTCAGCAGAGCCGTCGGTCGAGCCGTCGTCGATGACGATGATGTCGAGATCGGCGGCGTCCCGCTGCCGCACCAGCGAGCGCAATGCCGAAACGACATAGCGCTCACGGTTGTAGACGGGCATTATCACGCTCAGTTTCACGAAGTGCCCCGCGTGAGAAAGTCCGCAATCGCGCCGGCTATCTCCTGTGGCTGCGTCCCCAGCGACAGACGATAGCACGGCAGCAGGCGGGTCAGGTCGCTGAAGAAGCGAAAGCCGCTCTCCCGCTCGCCCGGCATCTGCGCTATGCCCGACGGCGCCAAGGCGATCATGGCATCCCTGCGCGACACCGGCACGATCGAACTTGCCTCGCCTCCGCCGATATGTGGCACCAGCAGCGCGATGATGTCCAGAGTTTTGGGCACCG
>NZ_RZTF01000024.1:27186-34417 GCF_004023175.1 Mesorhizobium sp. M7A.F.Ca.MR.362.00.0.0 | reverse complement strand
GGCCGGGGCGCGATGTCATCAATGTGAAACGCATATTTGCCTTGCCAGTTGAGCGGACCATGCGCTTTCAGCCGATGCTTCAGCCCAAGCCGAACGAATCCCTGGGGATCCTGTTTGAGTGTTGAAAACAGTGGGCGGGCAGTCACGCCGTTGGAGAGGTCGACCAGCACATAGTCGTCGCCGACGCTGTCCAGCCCGTGGAGAAGGCCGGCTGCGACGGTTCCGGATTTCCCGGCGCCGCCCGCGCCGGCCAGCAGCACGCCCTTGCCCTCGATGCCGAGCGTCCCCGCATGGGCCAGCCGCATGCCGCGTGCCGCATATTCCCAATGCAGGAAAGCCCGCAGCGGCGCTCCCGGCTCCCACGGTGGAAAGGCATCGGCCGAAGCCATCAATTGCACGCCAACGCGACGTTGCGGATCATAGAACTGCCAGAAATCCAGGTCGTGAAAATGGTTGCCGCGCAATCCGGCCTCCGCCAGCCGGGTGGCGAAGCCATGCTGCGTGAAGGGCCCCTGGCCCCAACTGACCGGTGCCGCGATGCCGTCTATGCCGGGATGTGCGACGAAGACGCGGCAGATATCGGCAGGCGTTCGGCTGCCCGGAGCACTGACAAAGCCATGAGCGACGGCATCCGCCAACGCGCCGGGGCTGACATGCGCGGTCAGATCCAGATGCGGCAAGCCCACCTTGCAGGTCAGCGGATAATGCGCGGCGCTGCTTTCTGCTTGCGCCAGGACATGGCGTGCGTAGTCAACCAAGTTTTCGAGAGTGACGTTCGGCATGGGTCTGCCTGTTCCGGAGCTGCCCGGCAACGAGAACCTGATGGGCGCTTCAGTTGGCCTGCTTCACCGCGGGCCAGCCGAGGGGCTCCTCGACCTCGTGGATGGGATCGACGACAATGAGATCGGCGAGATCGTCATGGATGTCGACCTTCAGGGGCTCTCTGGCAGCGGCGAGCTGAGCCAGCAATTCGCTTGGAGCCGGTCTTGCCACGCCATCGGTTACGGCCGCCAGCAAACCGAATTCGAGCAATTGTGAAACAAAGTCGTCAATCGCGGCGGCATCGAGGGCGCCAATGCCGGTCGCGGCGCCGGCCAGTTCGGAGGCAGGCACGCCGGACGACAGTGCATCCCAAAGTCTGCTGCCTGAATCAGAGAAGCCGAAATATTTACCCGTGGTCAGGTCAAGAACGACGGCTTCGCCGTCGAAGGATTCAAAGACGATATCCTTGCTGGCAATGGCATAGATGCCGGATTGTCGCATGTTTGCTCCCCCGCCGAGCAGGCCGCGGAGATGATCTTCGGGCCTTACGGTCAACCCCACCGTTGCAGGCGTCTAACCATTTGCAGGGTTTTTGGCAAGATGGCGCAGGCTCGGGGCGAGCGCAGCCGGTCACGCTTCGATTTCAAGCGCCGAAAGCGGCTTCGAGCAACAGGCGAGGATAAAGCCGTCCTCGATTTCGTGATCGAGGATGCCGCCATTGTGACTCATCTCGACATCGCCCGCGACCTTCCTCACCTTGCAGGTGCCGCACAGGCCGAACTCGCAGGCGGCGGGAATCCGCACCCCAGAGGCGCGTGCCGTCTGCAGCACGGTCTGGCCGGCGACGCATTCGGCGTCGACATCGGAAAGCGAGAACCGGATTGGTGTCACGGCCTCGACGGCAGCAGCGGCGCCGTCTTCCGCCGGCGGCGAGAACGGCGCCGGGATCTCCTCCACGGCAGGCGCGGCAAAGCTTTCCTGATGGTATTTCGCCATGTCGAAGCCGGCGGCGTCCAGCATGCCGCGCACGGCGCGCATGAAGGGATCGGGGCCGCAGCAGAAAATCTCGCGCTCGCGGAAATCGGGTGCCAGCAATGGCAGCCGGATCGCGTCGATGCGGCCCATATGGCCGAACCAGCCCTCGCGGCTCGACCGCTCCTCGATCATGAAGCCGAGCGACAGGCCGGGCATGCGGCTGCCGAGCAGCTCGAGTTCCTTGCGGAAAATGATCTCTTCCGGGCGGCGCGCACAGTTGACGAAGCCGACATCTGTCCATGGCGCACAGTCGTTCAACCAACGCAGCATCGACATCATCGGCGTCACGCCGGAGCCCGCCGAAATGAACAGATATTTGGCCGCCGGGTGGCTGTGCAGCGAAAAATCACCGGTCGGCCCATAGGCCTTGACGTGCGAGCCCGGCGTCAGATGGTCGAACATCCAGCGCGTGCCGGTGCTGCCTGCCTGCGCCTTGACCGTCACCGCGATCGAGAACGGCCGCGACGGCGAGGACGACAGCGTGTAGGTGCGCATCAGCGGCCCCTCCGATGTCGGCAGTTCCAGCGTCACGAACTGGCCCGGCTTGTAGCGGAACCAGGTCTGGTTGTCGGAGCGGAAGGTGAAGGTCTTCACGTCCGGCGCTTCGTCGCTGACGCCGATCACTTCCAGCACCTGCAGCCGGTCGTTCCAGGGCGTCATCTGGTCGAGATGGCGATAGAGGCCAAGGTCCGTCATCGCATTCATCCTCTTGTCCCCTGAGCTAGGCGACGCTGCGCAGGGCCGGCCGGCCGCCTTCGGCAAGGCGCGGCCCGATGAACGACGCGTACCACTCGACGAACTGGATCACGCCGCCCTCATGCAGCTCCGAATAGGGGCCTGGTTCGTAGGCCGGCGACAGGATGCCGAAGGCGTTTTCCTCGACGATGCGGCGGTCCTGGTCGTTGGTCTCGGTCCAGACATGGGTGAGCTCAGCGAGGTCGTAGTCGATGCCTTCGACCGCATCCTTGTGGACGAGCCATTTCGTCGTCACCGCGGTTTCCGTGGCACTGATCGGCAGCACGCGGAAGGTGACGGCGTGGTCGCCGAGGATATGGTTCCAGGTTGTCGGATAATGATAAAGCAGCAAGGAACCGATGCGGTCGGTTGAAACGCTGTCGGACAGGTTCTTCTGGACCGCCCGTTTTCCCGTCATGGTGTAGCTGACGGCATCGCGCAGCAGCGGCGCGCGGGTGGCGCGGTACTGCCCTGCCGGATCGATGCGGAATTTGCTCGGCAAGCCTGATGCCTCGCATCTGGCCCAGTGCGCGACCATTTCAGGGTCGCTGTCGGCGCCTTGGACGCCGGTCACGGTCGGAGCCTCGGGGAAGGTCTTGCACAGTTCGGGGTGATTGGCGACGCAGTGGTAGCACTCGCGGTTGTTTTCCCAGACCAGCTTCCAGTTGCCCTTCTCGATGATCGTGCTCTCAAAGGCGATCTTTGCCTCACGCAAACGGTGCGGCAAAAGATAAGGTTCGATCATCGCCCGCATCGGCGCGAAATCCGCCGGCTCCCTGGCCAGGCAGATGAAGATGTAGCCGCCGACGCTCTCGCAGGCGACCGGCTTCAGGCCGAAATCACTCTTGTCGAAACCGTCGGCCATCTGGCGGGCAAACAGCAGGCGGCCGTCCAGCTCATAGGTCCACTGATGATAGGGGCAGACGAGCTTTGCCGCCGTACCCTTTTCCGCGTTGCACACGCGGCTGCCGCGATGGCGGCAGGAATTGTGGAAGGCGTTGATCTTGCCTTGCTGGTCGCGGACAAGGACGACCGGATAGTCGCCGATCTGCACGGTGATGTAGCTGCCCGGCTTCGGCAGTTCGCAATCATGGCCGATGAACAGCCAGTCGCGATACCAGATCAGCTCCATGTCGAGCTTGAAGTAGTCTGGATCGGTGTAGAAGGGCTGCTCCAGTGAAAAGCCTTGCCGGCGCCCCTTCAGGAGCCTCAGCATGTCGTTGCGGATATCCATGTCCTGTCCTCGTTTCTAAGGACTGAACTGGTGGTGATGGAGGAAGGATTGAAACGCAGGCCGGCTAGGTGCCGGACATGCGCTATCCACCTCTTGACCGCCCACCGCGATCAGTCGAGTCTAAAAATCTCGGGCTGGTTTCCGGGCTCTGGAGTTGTCCTTGCGGACCATCGCGACACCTTCCCAGGCAGTTGCCCAGTGGTCTCCCGTTGCGACTTGAACTCCACCACCGTTGCGGGGGCAGCGCCGGATTCTGACCGGCTTCCCAATTCTCCGTCTCGTCGTCACGAAGCGGCACCTGAGATGGTATGATCTAACCACGATCGGGGGCGCGCCGTCGGCATGAAAACGACATCGTATCCATGCGGCGCGACACGGCATGCGAAACGTCACCGCAGATCGTCTGGGGCCGAAATCCCGCGTCCCGGGCGGCCATTTGCCGGCTGCGATCTTCCCGAATCCGACCCTT
The DNA here is from genome assembly GCF_004023175.1 of Mesorhizobium sp. M7A.F.Ca.MR.362.00.0.0. Classification (NCBI taxonomy): domain Bacteria; kingdom Pseudomonadati; phylum Pseudomonadota; class Alphaproteobacteria; order Hyphomicrobiales; family Phyllobacteriaceae; genus Mesorhizobium; species Mesorhizobium sp. M7A.F.Ca.MR.362.00.0.0. The sequence goes on along the minus strand of NZ_RZTF01000024.1, from coordinate 30,182 downwards.
GGCGGGGGTCAAAAAAAGTTAACGGTTTCGAAAAGTGACTATTAGCTTGACCTAAAATCGAACCGAACGGTTCGTTTCTGTTGACGGTGCGTGCAGGATGGTGTGAACGCCGGGCCTTTGAAACAGTCAGTGATCCATCGGATGGTTAAACTTAACATGCTGATATAGAGAGGAAAAACGCCTCTCTAGATTCCCCTGGCACAATTTCAAGGTGTGGATTCATGGTCCACACGGAACAACTTCGTGATTGGAAAAGGCGGGGTTGCCCTCCCACATCGGTGTTGTCCGAACGACGCGATTTCATTTCCAAGACACGCCGCTAGACGGACGGAAAAAGACGATACTGGAGTACAAAAATGAAAAAGATCATTCTCACTGCCGCAGCCCTTCTGGCCATTTCCGGCAGCGCCTTCGCTGGTAGCGACCACTACGGTTCGAACGCCGCGGCAGCCACTGCTGTCGACAGCTCGTACACCGCTTCGACCAAGAAGTCGGAACCGGCTGCTCAGGCGCCTGCCCAGGGTGCTGACCGCAACCTCTTCGGCAACAACTAACAGCCGATTCCCAGTCGACGGCGGGCTCGCCCGCTGCCCTGGCGAAATTCAGACATTCGAAGTTCAGACATTCAGGAGTATTTAAGATGAACAAGATCCTCATTGCTGCCGCCGCCGTTCTGGCCATCTCCGGCAGCGCTTTCGCGGGCAGCGACAACTACGGTTCGAACGGCGCCAACCAGCCTGCCGCCGCTGTGGACCAGTCGTACACGGCTTCCACCAAGACCTCGGAACCGGCTGCCCAGACACCCGCTCAGGGCAGCGACCGTAACCTCTTCGGTCGCTAAAACCAATTTCGCAAGCGACGGCAGCTGTGTCTGCCGTCTGGCGAAATCCAGAATTCAGGAGACTAAAATGAACAAGATCCTTATTGCTGCCGCCGCCGTTCTGGCCATCACCGGCAGCGCCTTCGCCGGCAGCGACAACTTTGGCTCCAACGGCGCCAATCAGCCTGCGGTTACTTCGGTTGACAACGCGCATACGAGCTCGGTCCGCAACAGCGGTGGCCTCGTCGAGAAGCTGCTCAATTCGTCGGGCGACGTAGAGAAGTCCGCCCCTCAGGGCAGCGACCGGAATCTCTTCGGCCGTTAACAGTCGAAGCTGATCTTCAAAAAAAGAGCGGCGGGCCTGGCCCGCTGCTCTTTTTTGTCCAAGACGCGGTTCTGCCTCAGGCCGCCTTCGCTTCGGCCTCATGAAGGGCAAACGACCGTCCGTCAGCGTCGAAGAGATGCAGGTCCTCGCCATTGGCGCTCAGCCGCAATGTCGAACCGCGCTTGACCTCGACATTGCCGGGCAGCTTGGTCACCAGCGGCAGGTCGGCGCGACCGATGTCGACATAGACCAGCTGCACCTCGCCGAGCTGCTCGACATAGTCGACCGTCCCCTCGAACAGATAGTCCGCGCCGCTGGCGATGATCAGGTCCTCCGGCCGCACGCCAAAACTCACCGCAGCGCCCTTTGCCGAAGCCGGCGTCGCGATCGGCACGGTTGCCTTGCGTCCGCCGACATGGCTGACGACGGTCGGATTGCCTGATTTGTCGATGGTTGCGGGCAGGATATTCATGGCCGGCGAGCCGATGAATTGCGCAACGAACAGATTGCCGGGCTTCTTGTAGAGGTCCATCGGCGTGCCGACCTGCTCGATATGGCCGTCCTTGAGCACCACGATGCGGTCGGCGAGCGTCATTGCCTCGACTTGGTCGTGGGTGACGTAGATCATGGTCGTGTTGGGCATCGATTCCTTGAGCTTGGCGATTTCGATGCGGGTGGCGACTCGCAGCGCCGCATCAAGGTTCGAAAGCGGCTCGTCGAACAGGAACACCTTCGGATTGCGCACGATGGCCCGGCCGATGGCGACGCGCTGGCGCTGGCCGCCCGACATCGCCTTGGGCAGGCGGTCGAGATATTTGGTCAGCTGCAGGATCTCGGCGGCCTGACGCACGCGGCGGTCGATCTCGGCCTTGTTCTCTTTGCCGATCTTCATCGAGAACGCCATGTTGTCGTAGACGGTCATGTGCGGGTAGAGCGCGTAGGACTGGAACACCATGGCGATGCCCCGTTTCGACGGCGGCACGTCGTTCACCACTTCGCCGGCTATTCTGAGCTCGCCGGAGGTGATTTCCTCGAGCCCGGCGATCGATCTCAGCAATGTCGACTTGCCGCAGCCCGACGGGCCGACGAAGACGATGAACTCGCCCGATTTAATATCGAGGTCGATACCGTGGAGAATGTTCAGATTGCCGTAGGACTTCTTCACTTGTCTTAGCGTGACATCGGCCATTTGGTTTCCTCCAGTGATTGGAATTCAGTCGAGACGCCCGAACCAGGCGCCGTAGCCGCCAAGCTCGATGGAACCGCTGTTCGCCTGCCCCGAAAATCCGTGCCCGGGCAGAGGTTGCAGCGATCGGCCGCCAAGGTCAACCTTAGCCGGCCCGGCTCCCAGATTGAAGACGCAGACGATCTGCTCGTTGCCTGCGCGGCGCGTGAAGGCGACGGTGTCGCCCTCACTTTCGATGAAGGTGATGTCGCCCTTGGCGAGCGCCGGATGGGCACGCCGGAAGGTGAGAAAGCGCCGGTAGTGCTCGAGCAGCGAAGCCTCGTCGCCCTGCTGGACATTGACCGCTTGCGCCAGATGCTTGGCCGGCACCGGCAGCCAGGGCTTTGCCTGGGAGAAGCCGCCATTCTTGGCGCTGCCATCCCACACCATTGGCGTGCGGCAGCCGTCGCGGCCCTTGAATTCCGGCCAGAAGCGGATGCCATAGGGATCCTGCAGATCCTCGAACCGCAGCTCTGCCTCACCGAGCCCAAGCTCCTCGCCCTGGTAGATGCAGACCGAACCGCGCAACGACATCAGCAGCGCCGAGATGACCTTGAGGTAGGCGGTCGGGTCGGCCTCATTGGCGGCCCAGCGCGAGGCCGGGCGCATCACGTCGTGGTTGGAGA
>NZ_RZTF01000024.1:20809-27176 GCF_004023175.1 Mesorhizobium sp. M7A.F.Ca.MR.362.00.0.0 | reverse complement strand
GGCCCAGCACGACCAGCCGTCGCTGGCGACTTTGCCGAAGGATTCCAGCACCGAGCGGACCTTGCCCGCGCTGATCTTTTCCGGCGCCAGGAAATCGAAGGAGTAGCACATGTGCACGCGCTTGCCGCCTGCGGTGTAGGCGGCAACCACTTCAAGCCCGCGCTGCGAATCGCCGACCTCGCCGACCGCTGCGGTTGCCGGATACTCATCGAGCAGGGCACGGAACCGTTCGAGGAAGCCGAGGTTCTCGGGCCGGCTCTTGTCGTAGAGATGGTCCTGGTAGTTGTAGGGGTTGACCGCCGGCGCGGTCTGGTCGTTGCGCTCTTCCGGCGGCAGCGGCGGATTGTTTTCCAGGCCCTGGCTGTGGAAGTAGAAATTGATGGTATCGAGCCGGAAACCGTCGACGCCGCGCTCCAGCCAGAAGCGGGTGACGTCGAGCAATGCGTCCTGGACTTCGTGGTTGTGAAAGTTGAGGTCGGGCTGTTCGGCCAGGAAATTGTGCATGTAATATTGCTGGCGGCTGGTGTCCCATTGCCACGCCGAGCCGCCGAAGATCGACAGCCAGTTGTTGGGCGGTGTGCCGTCCGGCCTGGCGTCTGCCCAGACGTACCAGTCGGCTTTCGGGTTGCTGCGGCTCGACCGGCTTTCCTTGAACCAGGGATGACTGTCGGCAGTGTGCGACAGCACCTCGTCGATCATCACCTTCAAGCCCAGCCTGTGTGCCTCGGCGGTCAGCGCGTCGAAATCGGCCAGCGTGCCGAACATCGGATCGACATCGCAGTAATCCGTCACGTCATAGCCGAAATCCTTCATCGGCGACTTGAAGAACGGCGAGATCCAGATGGCATCCGCGCCGAGTGCGGCGATGTAGGAGAGGCGGCCTATGATGCCCTTGAGATCGCCGATGCCGTCGCCATTCGAGTCCTGATAGCTGCGCGGATAGATCTGGTAGATCACCGCGCCCCGCCACCAGTCGCGATCGATGGCGAGGTCAGGCTTCGAGCTGGCCTTCAAAGCGGATTGCATCGTCTCAGCCTCCTTTCACCGAGCCGGCAAGCAGCCCGCGGACAAAATAGCGCTGCAGCGAGAAGAACACGATCAGCGGTACGATGATGGTCACGAAAGCCGATGTCGTCAGAATCTCCCAGTCGCCGCCGCGCGAGCCCAACAGCGCGTTGAGCTTGGCGGTCAGCACGATCTGGTCTGCCTCTGTACCGAGGAAAACCATCGCCACCAGCAGATCGTTCCATACCCACAGGAACTGGAAGATGGCAAACGAAGCCAGCACCGGGAACGACAGCGGCAAGACGATCTTGACGAAGATCTCGAAATCGCTGGCGCCATCGATGCGCGCCGATTCCATGATTTCGCGCGGCAGGCCGGCAATGTAGCTGCGCAGCAGGTAGATGGCGAAGGGCAGGCCGAAGCCGGTATGCGCCAGCCAGATGCCGAGATAGGTCTTCGACGGCATGCCGAAGAAAGCGCCGACGCCGTTGTAGAGCTTCAACAGCGGGATCAGCGACATCTGCAATGGCACCACCAGCAGGCCGATGATGACGGCGATCAGCAGCGCCCGGCCGGGAAACCGCATCCAGGCCAGCGCATAGGCGGCAAAGGCGGCGATCAGGATCGGGATGACGGTAGCCGGAATGGTGACGGTCAGGGAATTCATGAATGACCGTCCGATGCCTTCGGAGAACAGCACGGTTCTGTAATTGTCGGTGGTGAATTTCGGCGGCGCCGACGAAGCATAATAGACGCGCTGGCCGCGATCGCCTTCGAATGCTTTCGGGGAATGCATGATGAAGCTGCCGTCGGCATTGAGCTGCAAGGTCACGCCGTCGCCGAGATCGGCTGTGGTGCCGGCGGGATATTGCGTCGGTGTCGCCGATTTGACCCCGAAGGCGCTGATGTCGCGCTTGGCGCCGTCGCCGAAGATATTGCCCTCGAGGACGAACTTGCCGTCCTTCTCGACTTGCGCCGAGGCGGGCGGGAGCCGGCCTGCTTCCGTCTGGGTGGAACTGGCGAACGAGTTCCACCAGCCCGAGGCGATGATCTGGTTCTTGTCGCGCAGCGACGAGACCAGGATGCCGAGCGTCGGTATGGTCCAGATCGCGACGAAGATGAGCACGGCGATGTGGACGCCAAAACGGCTGGCGAAGGAATTTCCGGTCGCGACGGCCATCTCAATGTCCTCCCGTCTCTTTGTTCGCCTGGCGGATGTTCCAGACCATGATCGGAATGACGGCAATCATGATGATGATGGCGATGGTGGCGCCGCGGCCGAAATCGCCGCCGCCGCGGAACATCCAGTCGAACATCAGATTGGCCAGCACCTGGCTGTTCCACTGGCCGTTGGTCATGGTCAGCACGATGTCGAACACTTTGAGCACCAGGATGGTGATCGTGGTCCAGACCACGGCGATGGTGCCCCAAATCTGCGGCACCATGATCTTCCAGAAGATCTGGAACGGATTGGCGCCGTCGATGACGGCGGCTTCCAGCGTTTCTTCGGGAATGCCGCGCAGGGCGGAAGACAGGATGACCATGGCAAAGCCGGTCTGGATCCAGATCAGGATGATCATCAGGAAGAAATTGTTCCAGAACGGCAGCGATATCCAGACCTGCGGCTGGCCGCCGAAATGCTGGATGATGGCGTTGAGGATGCCGATCTGCGTCTGGCCGTCGCCCCGATACTCGTAGATGAATTTCCAGATCACGCTGGCGCCGACGAAGGAGATCGCCAACGGCAGGAAGATCAGGCTCTTGGCGATCGTGCCCCACCAGATCTTGTCCGTAAGCACGGCGATGATCAGCCCGAGGAAGGTGCAGGCGGCCGGCACCACCGCCAGCCAGATGATGTTGTTGAGGATCGAGTTGCGGAACTCGCGGTCGCCGAACGCCCATTCATAGTTCGCCAAGCCGACGAAATTGATGCCGCCGCGATCGAGGAACGACAGCCGCAGCGTCTCGACCACCGGATAGATCAGGTAGATGGTGAGGATGATCATCGCCGGACCGACGAACAGCCATGGCCTGACCAGCCCTTGCCGGCGCAGATTGTCGATGGCCGCGGCACCGGCGACGCCGCGTGACGGGAATATCAGGTCGACCAGTTTGTTGGCGCCCCAGAAATAGGCGACGCAACCGCCGACGCCGACGATGATGACTGTTATGGCCGAGAAAATCTGAGCCGCCATGGGTCCCTCTCCCCCTGCGCATGACCCGACAAGGAATGACCTTGGTGACGGGGACCAGGCGCCGATTCAGTTGTTTGGAGCGCGTCATCGGCGGCTTGCGCACATTGCCGATCGCGCTTCATGTCAATGCGCTCATGACGAAAGGCTGCGGCACGGGCCGCCGTCGGATCCGGGCCAGTACGGTCCGGATCCAGTGTGAGAATGGTTGGTCGTCTACGTGCCAGCCGTCTACTTGATGGCGTCCCAGCTCTTCTGGATGTCGGTGGCGACGTCCTGTGCCGACTTGCCGCCGACCAGGTCGATCATGCCGGTCCAGAAGGCGCCGGCGCCGATCTTGCCCGGCATCAGATCGGAACCGTCGAAGCGGAAAGTCGAGGCATTGGCGAGGATTTCGCCCTGCTTCTTCAGCGCGTCGCTGGCATAGGCATCCTTGTTGACCGACTTGAGCGGCGTCACGAAACCGCCCTCGGCCATCCAGATCTCGTGGGCGAGCGGCATCTTCAGGAATTCGATGAACGCGCGCGCGGCCTTGGAGTCCTTGGTGATCATCGCCAGCGTACCGGCGCCGAGCACGGGCGTGCCCAGTTCAGGCTTGGAGGCATAGGGCGGGAAGTAGAAGAAGTCCGCGTCCTGGCCGACCTTGGTGCCTTCCGGGAAGAAGGTCGGGATGAACGATGCCTGGTGGTGCAGGTAGCATTTCGGCGGTACCGAAAAGAGTCCCTTCGGGCTGTCGCGGAAATCGGTCGCCGCAACCGCCTTGGCGCCGCCATCGACCATCTTGTCGTCGGTCGCGATCTTGCCGAAAATGTCGATGGCGTTGACCACTGCGGGGTCGTTGAACGGGATCTCGTTCTTGACCCATTTGTCGTAGACCTCCGGAGGCTGGGTACGCAGCATCAGGTCTTCGACCCAGTCGGTCGCCGGCCAGCCGGTGGCGCCGCCGGAGCCGAGGCCGATGCACCACGGCTTGCCGCCATCGGCGATGATCTTCTTTTCGAGATCGGCGAGTTCTTCCTGGGTCTTCGGCACCTTGTAGCCGGCTTCCTCGAAATTATCCGGCGAGTACCAGACCAGCGACTTCACGTCGGCCTTGTAAGGGAAGGCGAAGAAGCCCGGCTTGCCGTCCTTGTCCTTGAAGGTGCCGAGATCGACCCATGACTGGCCGGCACCGTAATTGTCCTTGACCCATTTGGCGGTGTCGTCACCGAGCGGCGTCAAAAGGCCCTTCGACGCCAGGTCCTGGATGAGGCCCGGCTGCGGCAGCACGGCGATGTTCGGCGGGCTGCCGGCCTGCGTGTCGATGACGATCTGCTGTTCGTAATTTTCCGAGGAGGAGTATTTGATCTCGACGCCGGTGGCTTCCGCGAAATAGTCGAGAACGCCGCGCACCAGGCCTTCGTCCTCACCGCGCCACGGTCCGAAGATCGACAGCATCTCACCCTTGAGGTCGACTTTCTTGAGCTCTTCGTAGTTCGCCCAGTTGAAGCGCTTGTCTTCGCCGGGCTTGAACTTCAGTTCGGCCTGCGCGGGCGCGTTCAGGGCGAACGTGGCAAACGCAGCACCCAGCAAAAGCATTTTCTTCATCGGTATTCCTCCCAGTGGGTGTCACACACCGGACGGAACCTCCATTCCGCCCGCCGACGCCGCAGGACTGTGACTCAGTCGGAAAGGAACCGCAACCTTTCGAAGAGTCTTCCAAAGCGCTTTGGCTTTTTCGATCACGCCATTGAATCGCTGGGAAGTCAAGAGGCTGGCGAGTTAATCGATTTAGGTTCGCGCATTTGCACCCCTAAAAGTGCGCTGCAACATACTATTATGGCGATGCAGCAGCAATTTTTGTTTCAAACACGCCCGGACCGCGTCTATGGTTCGGCTTGGTATGGCTCGGCCCCGGTGGCACTTGGGTCGATTCAATTTAAAAGCGCTTTGAGGGAATGGAGACCTTTCGTGAACCTCAAGCAGCTCGCCCATATGCTGGCACTTTCGCAAACCACGGTAAGCCGTGCTCTGAACGGCTATCCCGAGGTCAACGAGGAGACGCGCAGGCGTGTCATGGATGCAGCCAAGCGCCATGGCTATCGTCCCAATCCGAGCGCGCGCCGGCTGGCGACCGGCAAGACCGGTATGATCGGCTATGTCCTGCCGACCGGTGCGTCGGTCGACATCGATCCGCATTTCGTCGAGTTCCTGTCCGGTCTTGGTGACTATGCCCGCTCGCACGAGCTTGACCTTGTGCTGTCGCCGGCCGACGCCGACGACCAGGAGACGACCTACCGGCGCATCGTCGCCAACCGGCAGGTCGACGCTGTTTATATCTCCTCTCCAAGGCCCGCGGACCGGCGCGTGGCGCTGGTCAACACGCTCGGCATTCCCTTCATCGTCCATGGCCGCAGTGAGGGCTTCGATTTCGACTATGCCTTCACCGACATCGACAATGAGGGCGCCTTCCACGAGGCGGCCCGGCTGCTGATCCAGCTCGGCCACCGGCGGCTGGCGCTGATCAACGGCGACGATCGCGAGACCTTCGCCATCCATCGCGAACGCGGCGTGCGCCGGGCACTCGCCGCGAGCGGACTGTCATTGAGCGAACGCCATGTCTGCTCGGTCGATATGACCGAAGAGAACGGCTATCGCGCCACCAGGCGTTTGCTGGAAGAAGGTGACGCGCCGACGGCGATCGCCTGCTCCAGCCTGATCATGGCACTCGGCGTCGTGCGCGCCGTGCGCGACCTCGGCTTGAGCATTCCCGGCGACGTGTCGCTGATCGCTCATGATGACGTCTTCCCCTGGCTGAGGCCGGAGAATTTTTCGGTGCCATTGTCGACGACGCGTTCATCGATCCGTCTCGCCGGCGCCCGTGTCGCCGAGCGGCTGGCGGCACGGATTTCAGGACTGGAGGAGGGGGCTCGCGGCGAGGTCTGGCCCGTCGATCTGGTGGTCAGGGGATCGGTGGCGGGGGCGCGTGTTTAGAACTGTCTCCCGAAGCGCTGCAAGCGCCGACCTCATTCCTTCACCACCGCCGCCGCCTTGATGTCCAGCAGCCCATAGCCGAAATCATCGTCGCGTCCCTTGGGGCCGAGATCCCTGGCCGTCGCCGCGAGCGCCTTCTCGATGTCGTCGGCCGAGCGATCGGGCGCGGCATGGATGAGATTGGCGATGGCGCCGCT
>NZ_RZTF01000024.1:1988-20800 GCF_004023175.1 Mesorhizobium sp. M7A.F.Ca.MR.362.00.0.0 | reverse complement strand
CGAGGTGCCGGTGACCACGTCCGAACCGCCGCCGCTCGGCGCCACCATCTCGACGCCGGGCGCCGAGATGAAGACATAGGCGCCGCGATTGGCCTGCGGCATCAGCCCGTCCTTGGCGTCGGTTGCGGTCACCGCGATGACGCCGTCGAAGGCGGCCGGATAGCCATAAGGCGCTTTCGGCCCGTTGTTGCCGGCGGCAGCGACCAGCACCATGCCGAGTGCGCGGGCATTGCGGCAGGCGACGCCGAGCAAATCGTTCTTCGGCCCGACGAAGCTCATATTGATGATGCGCACGTCCTGTTCCGCCGCCCAGTCGAGCGCCGACAGGATGACGTCCATGGTCGACTTGCCGCCCTCGAAGGCGCGGGCGTGATAGATCTTTGCGCCCGGCGCCATGCCTTCCAGCACGCCGACGCCGGCGATCAGCCCGTCGATCGACGTGCCGTGATCGCGCTTTTCGATCGGCACGTCGGGCATGGCGTCGAACTGCCCGGCAATGACGCCCGACAGCGCCGGGTTGGTGTCGTCGATGCCAGTGTCGATCACCGCGATGCGGACGTTTTCGCCGCTGGCCTGCTTGGCATCGAGCGCGATACGATCGAACGCATAGTTGACGATGCCGGCGGCCTGCTGCAGCGAATAGACATGGTTGGGCTCGCGCCGCTGGGTGCGGCCGTCGGCGGCCAGTTGCGCCAGCACGACGCCGACGGGCCGGCCGTCGGGAATGCCGAAGCGCACCAGCGTGGTGCCAAGCAGAAGCGACTGGCGCTGCGAGCGCACCTGCAGGCCGAAAGAAGCGGCGATCTGCTGGACGGCGCCGGCATCGCCGTCGACGGTCACCAGCACCTCGTCGGGCACGAAATCGCCGACCACCGCGCGCGGCGGCTGAACGGCAATGAGATCGGTCGGCGAGACGATCGGGCCGCCAGGCGGGGGGCCGGCTTGGTTATCGGCAGGCGGCGTCGCGGGTGCCGGCCGTGGCGTCGGCACAGGGGTCGGAGGCGCCGCCGGGTTAGGAAACAGGTCGACGATCAGCGCCGGCAGGAAGACGGCGCCGGATTGGCCTGCGTCCGATCCGCCCTTTGTGTCGCTGCCATCCTTGGCGCAGTCGGCTCCCGCCGCATGGGTCCCATCGCCGCAGTCGATTTGCGTCCGATCAGGATTGGCGCTGCTGGTCTGCGCCGACGCGGGCACGGCGATCGCCATCGCCGTCGCAAGCACTGCCGCAAATCGAATGACTGCCTCAGCCGCCATCAACCGGTTTCCTTCCCTCGATCACAGTTTCCGCGAAGGGCTGGGCGGCAATGAGGCCGATTTGCTTGGTGTAGTCGGCTGCGTTGGCAGCCGGGATGCCAAGCCGGAACACGCCGTCGGCGGTCGGTCCGCCGACGATCTTCATGCCGTTGCTGCCGAGGAAGGCGGATATGTCCGACATCCTGGCATCCGGCTTGAACTTGACCAGCGCGAACGGCATTTTCGCCGGATCGTTTTCCGCGCCGGCAATCTCGAAATCATTGCCCTTGCCGCCGGGTTCGACAAACGACTGCACCATGACCAGGGCCAGCAGAACCGCGGCTGCCGCCCAGGCGACACCGACCGGCACCGCCATGAAGCGGCCCCAGGCCTGCGCCAGCCAGGACGATCCTGCCGGCTTGCGCGCAGGCCCGGCCTCGGCGTCGAGTGCCTTGGCAAAGCGGCTGAGCGCATCGGCCGGCGGCCGGATTGCTTCGTTGGCGGCCGTGGCGCCGGAGAATTCGGCTTCAGCCTCGCCAAGGGCGGCAAGTGCGGCCGGATCGCTGGCCAGCCATTCCTCGACCGCTTCCAGGTCGGAACCTTCCAGCGAGCCGTTCAGGTAGAACGGCAGCAGCGTTTCCATTTCGTCGCGGCGCGACATCTTTTCAGCGGCGCTCATGGCCACCCCCTGTCGTAACCGGCGGCCTTGAGGGCCTCTCCGAGTTTCTTGCGGGCGTAGAACATCCGGGTCTTGATGGTGGCGACCGGAATGTCGAGCACCTCGCCGATCTCGCTCACCGATTGTCCGTGATAATAGGCAAGATCGATGACCACGCGATGCTCTTCGGGCAAGGTGTCGACGAAGCGCCGCAGGGCGGCGGCCTTGTCTTCCTTCATGGTGACGACTTCCGGCGTGTCGGCGCCGTCGGGCACCGCGGCGGCGGCCTCGTCGTCGATCCAGTCTTCCTTCTTCTTGCGCAGAAAGGACAGCGCCTTGAAACGAGCGATGCCGAGCAGCCATGTCGAGACTTCGGAACGCCCTTCGAAGCCTGGCGCCTGGCGCCATAGCTCGAGGAAGACTTCGTTGGCGATATCGTCGGCCATCATTTCCGATCCCGTCTGGCGCGCCACGAAGCGGTAGACCCGCGCGTGGTGACGCATGAACAGGAGCCGCACGGCGGCACGGTCGCCCTTCGCGACCCGGTCGACGAGAGCGCGATCGGTCTCCGTCGCTGCCGTCATGGCCGGTCGAGCCGCCTGGCTCCTGTCTGCTCTGTCGCTGATCGGTCCAAAAAGGTTCATCCTCCGCCAAGGAATTTTTGGGAGGCTAACCGAAGTAAGGAAGTGTTGCCAGAGGCAGGGTCTTCCCTTCCCCCACAAGGGGGGAAGGGAGAGTCGCGCTCACCCCAAAAACGGCTTCGCCTTCATCGTCTCCGGTATTGCCACACCCAGCCGGCTCAGCACTGTCGGCGCCAGCTGCAGCTGGTCGAGCAGCGTGTCGGCCTGCGGACCCTTACCTTGTCCAAAATAGTACAGCGCGAAATCCTGCATCTCGTCGTCATGGCCGCCATGATGGCCACGATCGGTCTGGCCGTGATCGGCGGTGACGATCACCTCATAGCCGGCTTCGATCCAGCGCGGCAGGAAGGCGGCCAGCATCCCGTCCATCGCATAGACGGCATGGTCCATCTCGTGGCAGTCGTGGCCGAAGCGGTGTCCCATCGAGTCCAGCGTGCAGGTGTGCAGGATGCCGTAGTCGATGCCATGGCGTTTCGTCAGCATCGTCAGCGTCGCGAACAGGTCGACATCGCTCGGCGTCATCTGGTTGCGAAGATTGTAACCGGTCATGGTGTGGAAGCGGCCATGCGTGATCGGCCCGCCTGGCTCGTCGAACTCCATGTCCTCGACCACGTCGAACGGATAGCCGCGGAAGAATTCCGACCAGTAGGAATGCGTCACCGCCCCCGTCTTGCCGCCTGCCTTGCTGACTTCGGAGAAGATATCGGGCTGCTCGACGCGGAACCGGGTCTCGTTGGAGAGAATCCCGTGCACCTGCGGTGAGACCCCGGTGTGGATCGACGCATAGCAGCAGGCCGAGGTCGACGGCAGCACCGAGCGCATCTTCCAGACGCGCGCCTCGCCCGATTGCACCCAGCCTTCGAGATTGCCCATCAGCCGGCGCCAGTTCCGGTAAGGCACGCCGTCGAGGATGATCAGCAGAAGCTTGGACTTGAGCGCCACGGGCTGCTCCATGCGGTTGGCGGTTGAAACGGGAACGCCGTGTGCCGTCTTGGGCACACGGCGTTCTTGATAGATGAAATCGGACGATCAGAGTCCGCTCAAGCGTTGAGCCAGCACTCGGCAAGCGCGTAGCCGTCCATCATTTCGCCGATAGGGCTCTTGGCATAGCCGCCGATCTTGCTGGTGGCGGCCGCGTCGATGAACTGGTTGAAGAAGGGCACGATCAGCCCGCCTTCGTCACGCATCATCACTGCCATGTCGTGGTAGATTGCCTGGCGCTTGGCCTGGTCGAGCTCGCCTCGCGCGGTAAACAGCATCTTGTCGAATTCCGGCCGCTTGAAGCGCGTGTCGTTCCAGTCGGCGGTCGAGACATAGCCGGTGGAATACATCTGGTCCTGCGTCGCGCGTCCGCCCCAGTAGGAGAGCGAGAAAGGCTGCTTGTTCCAGACCTCCGACCAGTAGCCGTCGCCGGGCTCGCGCTTGATCTCGATCTTGATGCCGGCTTTGGCGCAGGACTGCTGATAGAGTTGTGCGGCATCGACGGCGCCCGGGAAGGCGACGTCCGAGGTGCGCAGCACGATCGAGCCGCTGTGGCCCGATTTCTTATAGGCTGCCGCCGCCTTGTCCGGATCGAACTTGCGCTGCTCGATGTCGGCGGAAAACAGCGGATAGGCCTCGTTGATCGGGAAGTCGTTACCCACCGAGCCATAGCCGCGCAGGATCTTTTCCAGCATCTCGTCGCGGTCCATGGCAAGCTTCAGCGCCATCCGCAGATCGTTGCTGTCGAAGGGGGCGGTGTCGCAGAACATGTTGAACGGATAGTAGCCCTTGCCCGAGACGTTCTCGATGGAGACGCCCGCGATGCGCTTGACCAGATCGACGACCTTCGGCTCGACGCGGTTGATCATGTGCACCTGGCCGCCCTGCAGGGCGGCAAGCCGTGCGGTCGCGTCATTGATGACGATGATTTCGACCTGGTCGGCATGGCCGGCCTTGTCGCCCAGCCAGTAATTGGCAAAGCGCTCGCCGCCATGGCGCACGCCGGGCTGGTTGACGCTAACCTTATAGGGACCGGCGCTGATGCCGGCGTTCGGATCGTCCTTGCCGCCATTCGGCTGGATGGTGAGATGGTAGTCGGCCATCAGATAGGGGAAGTCGGCATCGGCGTCGCCGAGCGTGACGATGACCTCCTTGCCGCTCGCCTTGATCCCCTTGATGTTCTTGAGGATGCCGAGTGCTCCGGACTTGGACTTCTCGTCCGCATGGCGCTCAATGGTGGCAGCAACATCCTCCGCGCCGACCGTCTTGCCATTGTGGAACTCGATGCCGTCGCGGATCTTGATTGTCCATGTCTTGGCGTCGGCCGAGGCGCCAATCTCCTCGGCAATCAGGTTGACCAGCTTGTTGTCCGGGGTGAGGCGCACGAGATACTCGCCCCAAAGCTTGCCGAAGCTGAAGGTAACCTGGCTGAGGTTCAGCGCCGGATCGAGGCTGTTGGTGGATTCACCGCCCTGCAGACCGGCCTTGATGATACCGCCCTTCACCGCCGTCTGGGCAAATGCCTTGCCGGTCAGCGCCGGCATCAGGGCCGCCGATACGCCGAGCGCGGCGGCGCGCCCAAGAAAGGCGCGGCGCGATATCCGGCCTTGACCGGCGAGTTCGGCGAGATAATCGAGTTCAGTCTTCATGTCCTACCCCTGTTTTAAAGTCGTGCGAGCGGCGCTCGTCCCGAAGGACGTTTGGCGTTCTAGTGTTGCATCCGGATGACGGTCGCCGGCGCCCCATGTGGCGGCTTGGTCTGGTGCAATTCCCAGGGGAAGCGCCATGCGTTTCTTCTGGGAGAACCGGTTCCAGTTTCCCCGAATTGCTTTAGTTGCCCGCGCTGGCCATGCGCCGTCCCTTGATTGCCTTTTCCAGCCAGCCGATTTCCATCTCTGGAACCGAGGAGAGCAGCAGGTCGGTGTAGGCGTCGAAGGGCGGGCTTAGCACCTGGCTCTTGGGGCCGTAGCGCACCACCTCGCCGCGATACATAACCGCGATCGAATCGGCGATCGACTTCACAGTGGCGAGGTCGTGCGTGATGAACAGATAGGCGACGTTCTCCTCCTTCTGCAACTCCAGCAGCAGCTTGAGGATGCCGTTGGCGACCAGCGGATCGAGCGCAGAGGTCACCTCGTCGCAGATGATCAGCTTCGGCTTGGCGGCAAGCGATCGGGCGATGCAGACACGCTGTTTCTGGCCGCCGGAAAGTTCGGCCGGATAGCGGTCGGAAAAGCCCTTGCCCATCTCGATCTTGTCGAGCAGTTCGGCGACGCGCCTGTCGCGCTCGCGGCCGCGTATGCCGAAATAGAATTCGAGCGGCCGGCCGATGATGGTGCCGACGGTCTGGCGCGGGTTCATCGCCACGTCGGCCATCTGGTAGATCATCTGCAACTGGCGCAAATCCTCCTTCGGCCGGTCGGCCAGCCTGTTGGCCAGCGGACGTCCGTCGAAGGTGACGGTGCCCTGTTCGGGCGGCAGCAGGCCAGTGATGGCGCGTGCCAGCGTCGACTTGCCGGAGCCGGACTCGCCGACCACGGCCAGCGTCTGACCCGGATAGATGTCGACCGAGACGTTCTTCAGCACCTTGATGTCGCTGCGGCCATAGGCGGCGGTGACGTTCTTCACCGACAGGAAAGGCGACGTGCCGGGCTTCTGCTCCTGGTGTTCGATCTCATGCACCGAGACCAGCGCATTGGTGTATTCCTGGCGCGGCTCCTTGATGATCTGCCTTGTGCCGCCCCATTCGACCAGCCTTCCATGGCGCAGCACCATGATCTCGTCTGAGACCTGGGCGACGACGGCAAGGTCGTGGGTGATGTAGAGCGCAGCGACATGGGTGTCGCGGATGGCATCCTTGATCGCCGCCAGCACGTCGATCTGCGTCGTCACGTCGAGCGCCGTTGTCGGCTCGTCGAAGACGATCAGGTCCGGCTCGGAGCACAGCGCCATCGCCGTCATCACGCGCTGCAACTGGCCACCCGAAACCTGGTGCGGAAAGCGCTCGCCGATGGTTTCAGGGTTTGGCAGGCTGAGCTTCTTGAACAGCGCAACCGCGCGCTTCTCGGCCTCGGCCCGCGTTGCCGTACCGTGCAGCAGCGTGGCTTCCACCACCTGGTCCATCAGCCGGTGCGCCGGGTTGAAGGCGGCTGCCGCCGATTGCGCGACATAGCAGACCTCGCGGCCGCGTAATTTGCGGAAGCCGTCCTTGCCGCCCTTGAGGATGTCGCGGCCGTTCAGGATCACCTCGCCGCCGGTGATGCGCACGCCGCCGCGGCCATAGCCCATCGACGACAGGCCGATGGTCGACTTGCCGGCGCCGGACTCGCCGATCAGGCCGAGCACCTTGCCTTTTTCAAGCGTCAGCGAGACATCGTGCACCAGCACGATGTTCTTTGGCGGCTCGCCGGGCGGGAAGACGGTGGCTTCGATGCGCAGGTTGCGGATGTCGAGCAGCAGGCCTGATTTCGCTTTGGTGTCGGCCATCACCCGCGTCCTCCCTTGAGGCTGGTCGTCCGGTTGAGCACCCAGTCGGCAACCAGGTTGACGGAAATCGCCAACAGGGCGATCGCCGCCGCCGGGATAAGCGCGGCCGCGATGCCGAAGACGATGCCATCCTTGTTTTCCTTGACCATGCCGCCCCAGTCGGCGTCCGGTGGCTGCACGCCAAGGCCGAGGAACGACAGCGTCGACAGGAACAGCACGGCATAGATGAAGCGCAGGCCGAGTTCCGAAACCAGCGGCGACAATGCGTTGGGAAGGATCTCGCGGAAGATGATCCAGCCGCTGCCCTCACCACGCAGTTTCGCCGCCTCGACATAGTCCATGACGTTGATGTCGACGGCGACCGCGCGCGACAGGCGATAGACGCGGGTCGAATCCAGAATGCCCATCACCAGGATCAGCGTCACCAGATTGGTCGGCAGCACTGACAGCACGACGAGACCCATGATCAGCGTCGGGATCGACATCAAGAGATCGACGAGGCGCGACAGCAGCGTGTCGAACCAGCCGCCGAAGACGGCCGCCGAGAAGCCGAGGATGGCGCCGAGCGAGAATGACAGTGCGGTGGCCAGCACCGCGATGAACAAAGTGATGCGGGCGCCGTAGATCATGCGAGACAGAAGATCGCGGCCGAGATTGTCGGTGCCCAGCAAATGGGCAGCCGACATCGGTTCCCAGACGTCGCCGACGATTTCGCCATTGCCGTGCGGCGCGATCCAGGGGGCGAAGATCGCCGCCAGCACGAACAATGCCGTCAGCACGATCCCGATCAGCGCGGGGAGGGGGATGCGTTTGATATCGAGCATATCCGCCCCCTATTTCGGATGTCTGAGACGCGGATTGGCGACGATCGCCGCTATGTCCGCAATGATATTCAGGCTGATATAAACGGCGGCGAAGATCAGGCCGACCGCCTGCACCACCGGCACGTCGCGTTTGGTGACGTGGTCGACCAGATACTGCCCCATGCCCGGATAGACGAAAATCACCTCGACCACGACGACGCCGACGATCAGGTAGGCGAGGTTGAGCATGACGACGTTGATGATCGGCGCGATGGCATTGGGGAAGGCGTGCTTGCGGATGACGTTGAAGGCCGACAGGCCCTTCAGTTCCGCCGTCTCGACATAGGCCGACTGCATGACATTGAGGATCGCCGCGCGTGTCATGCGCATCATGTGGGCGAGCACGACCAGCGTCAGCGCGGCCGCCGGCAGAGCGATCGCCTGCATGCGCTCGCCAAAAGGCATGCCGTCATAGACGGTCGAGATGCCCGGGAAGATTTGCCATTTCACGGCGAAGAAATAGACCAGCACATAGCCGATGAAGAACTCGGGAAAGGAGGTCGAGGCCAGCGCCAGCCCGGAGATCAGCTTGTCGACCCAGCCATTGCGGTAGCGCACCGCGATCAGGCCGAGAATGATCGCCAGCGGCACGGCGACGATCGCCGCCCAGAAGGCGAGAAACAGCGTGTTCCACAGCCGTCCCTTGATCGACGTGGCGATATCCTGCCCGCTCGACATGGCCGTGCCGAGATCGCCGGTCAGCACACCGCCGAGCCAGCGGAAATACCTGATATAGGCCGGATCGTTGAGGCCGAGCTGCTCGCGCAGATTGGCGAGCGACTCCGGTGTCGCCGATTGTCCGAGAATGGCTTGCGCGACATCGCCGGGCAGGATCTGGGTGCCAGCGAAGATCAGGACCGAAACGGCCAACAAGAGGAGAATGCCCAGCGCAACGCGCTGGGCCACCAGTTTCAAGATGGGTGAGGACATGTCCGCAAGGCCAAGCTCAGGCTTCGAGCCAGCACTTCGCCAGCGCGTAGCCGTTCATCAGCTCCTGATGCGGATCATCGACCCAGCCACCGACCTTGGCGCCGGTAGCGTCGATGAACTGGTTGAACATCGGCAGGATCAAGCCGCCCTCGTCTCGTACCAGGACAGCCATGTCATGGTACATCTGCTTGCGCTTGGTCTCGTCGAGCTCGGCGCGCGCCGCCAGCACCATTTTGTCGAAGTCCGGGCGCTTGAAACGCGTGTCGTTCCAGTCGGCGGTCGACAGATAAGCGGTGGAGTACATCTGGTCCTGGGTCGAGCGGCCGCCCCAGTAGGAAGCGCAGAAGGGCTGCTTGTTCCAGACTTCGTTCCAATAGCCGTCGCCGGGCTCACGCTTCAGCTCGATCTTGATGCCGGCCTTGGCAGCGCTCTGCTGGAAGAGCTGGGAAGCATCGACGGCGCCCGGGAAAGCGACGTCCGAGGTGCGCAGCAGGACGGCGCCATCATAGCCCGACTTCTTGAAGTGGAACTTGGCCTTGTCGGGATCGTACTTGCGCTGCTCGATCTCGGTAAACAGCGGATAGGACGCATTGATCGGGAAGTCGTTGCCGAGCGAGCCGTAGCCGCGCAGGATCTTGTCCAGCATTTCCTCGCGGTCGATGGCCAGCTTCAGTGCCATGCGCAAATCGGCGTTGTCGAACGGCGCCGTGTTGCAATGCATGATGAACACGTAGTGGCCGGGACCCGCGTGGTTGCGGATGGTGACGCCCGGCAGGCGCTTGATCAGATCGACGATCTTTGGCTCGACGCGGTTGATCATATTGACCTGGCCGCCCTGCAGGGCGGCCGTGCGCGCCGTCGCATCGTTGATGACGATGATCTCGATCTGGTCGGCGTGGCCCATCTTGTCGCCCTGCCAGTAATTGGCGAAACGCTCGCCGCCATGGCGCACGCCGGGCTCATTGGTCGTGATCTTGTAAGGACCGGCCGAGATGCCTGCGTCGGCCTTGTCCTTGCCGCCATTCGGTTGGACGATCAGGTGATAGTCGCTGAGCAAATAGGGCAGATCGGCATTGGCTTCCTTCAGGGTCAGCACGACTTCCTTGCCGCTGGCCTTGATGGTCTCGATGCCCTTCATGTAGCCGAGCGCGCCGGATTTCGACTTCTCGTCGGAATGGCGCTCAAGTGTGGCGGCCACATCCTCGGCGGTCACCGTCTTGCCGTTGTGGAATTCGACGCCGTCTCGGATCTTCAGCGTCCACACCTTGGCGTCGTCCGACGAGCCGATCTCCTCGGCGATGCGGTTCTCGAGCTTGCCTTCCGGCGAAAGCTCGACGATCAATTCGCCCCACATCTTGCCGAAGGCGAACGGCACCTGAGTCATGAACAGTGCCGGATCAAGGCTGTTGGTGGACTCGCCGCCGACAAGTCCGGCCTTCAGTGTACCGCCCTTGACCGGACCTGCCGCGCGTGCAGCGCTTGAAAGCAGCGAGTTGGCGAAGGGTGCGGAGATACCGAGCGCCGCCGCCCGGCCGAGAAAATCACGACGGCTCAGTTTGCCCGACGCGACACGCCGGCTAAGAAATTCCAGTTCGTTCGACATTTTGAGTTCCTCACTCTGTTGGTTCGACTCTGCGGTCGTTTTTCTTGTTTCTTGTGAGGAGAATAATGACCGCAAGGGAAAGCGGTAAGCAAGACCGAATGCGACATGCCGTGGCGTAAATCGTACGTCGCAATTGGACCAATGAACTCGGTGCTCAAAGAAGCGCGCGCGGCACCTTCTCCTCGAAATTGCGCTCGAAGACGAGCGTTTCGTCCTCATAGGCCTCGATTCTGGCGCTGACGATGAAGTTTTGCGCGTCCGACCGCATTTCGGCTGTCGTTTCGGTGCGTACCGACCATCCGTTTCGCGACAGGGTCTGCGTCCAGTGCGTCTTCCCCGAGGCCGACAGCGGATCATCGGGGTGGATCGTCCAGGTCTCGCGGGCGGTGCTGCCATTGGCCAGGCCATGAGCGAGATCGCGCACCTCGCCGAAATCATCAACGATGGAAAGCGTCACGATTCCCGTCTTTTCGTCACGATCGATATGGCGCTCGGAATTGCTGGCGCGGATCGTCTCCGTTGCCCAGGGAGTGGCACCTTCCGGCTCGGCGAACGCCGCTTCGTCGTCTGTCGCCAGCGGCCGCAGCGGCAAGCGGAGCGTCGCCGCCGACAAGGTCAGACGGACCGGCTCCGGCGACGGCCAGATGGCAGGCCAATAGGCGTTCGAAACGGCAACGCGCAGGTGGTGGCCGGCAGGCACGCGGTAGGCGCATTGATCGAGCACTACGCGCGCAGACACGGTTTCACCCGGCACCAGCGCCTCCGGAAATTCGTGCGAATTGCGGTGCGTCAGATTGAGTACGCCATAGGAGATCAACTCCGAGGCGCCGTCGGGATGCACATCGCAAAGCCGGACCGCGATGTTGGCCTGCGGACGATCAGAGGATAGCTGCAGCTCGACCTCCGGGGCGCCGACGATGTCGATCGGCTCGCTGAGTTCCGGCTGGTCGAAACACGCCGACAGGGCATCGTCGGGGCGCTGATCGCCAGGCAGTTCGGGGCCGAAGGTGAAAGGAAAATACTCGCCGCCGGCCAGGCCGCAGCTTTGCGGCGAGGCCACGATGGCGGGTTTTTCCGTTGCGGGGATCAGATCGACCGTCTGCGTCTTGATGTTGGACGATGGCCATTCCTGCTCCGCCACCCAGCGGCCAGGCCGCTCGGGGTGCCAGCGCGCTGGGCGCACGCTGTCCATGACATAGGCGCGGTAGGCCGGGTCGGACTCGACACCGGTGTCGACACCCTTCAACCAGCGGTCCCACCAGCGCAGAGCCTCCTGCAGGAAGCCGATGGCGGGTTTTGGTCCTGCGTAGTGCGGGTATTTGTGGATCCATGGCCCGATAATGCCCTTGACCGGGGCTTCGATGTTGCTGGCCAGATGCGAGACCGTGTTGCGGTAGCCGTCATGCCAGCCGCCGATCGACAGCACCGCGGCTTTGACGGCGGAGAAATCCTCGCAGATCGAGCCGCGCTTCCAGTAGGCATCACGGTGCTGGTGTTTCAGCCACAGCGGCGCCAGGAAGGATTGGTTCTCCAGCCGGGTCAGCCACAGATCGCGCCATCTGTTGTCGCCGGCCAGCAGCGGGTCCGGTGGCCGCGACGAGTAGGACAGCATGGTCGAGGCCCAGCCGAAGTTCTCGATCAGCAGGCAGCCGCCCTTGTAGTGGATGTCGTCGGCATAGCGGTCGACGGTCGAGCATAGGCTGATCACGGCTTTCAGCGCCGGCGGCTGCTTGGCCGCCACCTGCAGGCAGTTGAAGCCGCCCCAGGAAATGCCCATCATGCCGACATTGCCGTTGCACCAGGGCTGGCTTGCCGCCCAGGCAATGACGTCGCAGGCGTCCTGCAATTCCCGCTCGGAATACTCGTCGTCCATCAGCCCTTCGGAATCGCCATTGCCGCGCATGTCGACGCGGATCGAGGCATAGCCGTGGCCGGCGAAATAGGGATGCGTCAGCTGATCGCGAAAGATGGTGCCGTCGCGCTTGCGGTAGGGCAGGTGTTCGAGGATCGCCGGCACCGGATCGTCGCCCGCATCCTCCGGCATCCACACCCGCGCCGAGAGCCGGCAGCCGTCCGGCATGACGATCCCCATGTCCGGGAATTCGACGACCTTGCGGGAAAATTCGGTGACTGTTTTCATGGCATGCTCCAGGATCGCCAGATGATGGAGCCGGTGGGATCGCGTCGTGGG
This sequence comes from Mesorhizobium sp. M7A.F.Ca.MR.362.00.0.0, assembly GCF_004023175.1. Taxonomy (NCBI): domain Bacteria; kingdom Pseudomonadati; phylum Pseudomonadota; class Alphaproteobacteria; order Hyphomicrobiales; family Phyllobacteriaceae; genus Mesorhizobium; species Mesorhizobium sp. M7A.F.Ca.MR.362.00.0.0. The sequence continues at coordinate 8,214 of NZ_RZTF01000024.1, read as the reverse complement.
CCAGCCAACGAATTCGGCTGGTCAATCCGCGTCAATTCAGCGGAATGTCGTTATCGTCCTTGTTCGCCTGATAGACGCCGGACAACTCATCGTAGCGCGCCGAAATCGCGCCGATACGTGTTTCCAGCCGTTGCCGCTCGGCTTCGGGCAAAGCTCGCACCAACCGACGTATGGAAAAGCTCTTCCAATAGGCATTCTCGGCATTGTAGTCGCCGGGATCGAGGGTGAAGACCTCTTTCAGGATTTTCAGATCATGGGGGATAGCAAAACTGTCGCGCGAATCCTCGTGGCTGAACAGATAGTAGAAATTGTCGAAGCCGGTCCAGGTGATCGCCGACAGGCACAGCGAGCAGGGTTCGTGCGTGGCGATGAAGATGGCGTCTTTCGTATCGACGCGTTCAGCCCTGGGCATTTCGTAGAAGCGCTTCAGGCAGTGCACCTCGCCGTGCCAGAGCGGGTTTTCCATCTCGTTGTTGGTTTCGGCCAGCACCAGCGACCGGTCGTCCTTGCGCAGGATCGCGGCGCCGAACAGCTTGTTGCCATGGGTGACGCCGTCGGCCGTCTTCGGCACGATGTCGTGCTCGATAACGTCGAGCAGGCGGTCGATCAGCGAAATATCCGTCATCAGGGGGTCTCCTGCCGCATGTCGCCCAAAGTGCCCCCGGGTTTGGGGTAACGACACGCACAAAAAATTAAGGGAGATGGATCTCGTAGGCGTGCGAGAAATGGTACTCTTCGAGGTTGGAGCCGTCGCCGCCACGGTCGACGATCAGGAAATCCTGAGGCTCGCCGAGCGGCGTCAGCACGCCATGCCAGAGATTGCGCCGGTAATTGATGCCTTGTCCGGGTGCGGTGATGAAGGCATGCGGCTCATCAGGCCCTTGCTCGCCATCATGGCAGACGACGACCAGGAATGGACGCGGCGACAGCGGGATGAAGGCCTGGCTGCCGAAGGGGTGGCGCTCGACCATGCTCAGCTTCAGCGGCAGTTCGTAAGGCGTGCCGCGCACCATCGAGATTAGCACGCGGGCATTCGGTCCGATCGCCTCGGCGGTCGCCAGATCGTGATAGCGTTCCGCGCGGCCGCCATTGATCGGGTAGTGGTTGTCGCCGCCCATATCGATGACGTCGCCGAACGGAGCAAAGCTCTCGCGGGTCAGTGGCCGCGTAATGATCCGCGTCACGGCGTCCGCCCGGGGACGCCGGCGCCGCCGAGCTTGGCGTGCCGGTTCACGTCCTTGTAGAGCAGATAGCGGAATTTGCCCGGGCCGCCCGCATAGCAGGCCTGCGGGCAGAAGGCGCGCAGCCACATATAGTCGCCGGCCTCGACCTCGACCCAGTCCTGGTTGAGGCGATAGACCGCCTTGCCTTCCAGCACATAGAGCCCGTGCTCCATGACATGGGTCTCGGCGAAGGGAATGACCGCACCCGGTTCAAGCGTGACGATGGTCATGTGCATGTCGTGGCGCAAATCGGCTGGATCGACGAAACGCGTCGTCGCCCAGCGGCCCTCGGTGCCGGGCATCGGCGTCGGCGCGATCTCCTGTTCGTTGGCGAAGAAGGCTTCCGGCACATCGAGACCGTCGACCGCCTCGTAAGCCTTGCGAATCCAGTGGAAGCGCACGTCGGCCTTGCCTTCGTTGCGAACCATCCAGCCGCTGGCCGGCGGCAGGAAGGCAAAGCCGCCGGGCCGCAAGACATGCTTCTTGCCGGCAAGCAGAACCGTCAGTTCGCCTTCGACCACGAACAGCGCGCCTTCGGCACCGGCATCGGGTTCCGGCCGGTCGCTGCCGCCGCCTGGCGCAACCTCGACTATGTATTGCGAGAACGTCTCGGCAAAACCCGACAGCGGTCGCGACAATATCCAGACGCGGGTCTCGTCCCAGAACGGCAAGGCACTGGTGACGATGTCCTGCATCACACCCCGAGGAATGACGGCATAGGCCTGGGTGAAGACGGCGCGACCGGTCAGAAGCTCGCTCTGGCCGGGGAGGCCGCCATGTGGTGCGTAATAGGTTCGCTCGGGCATCCTGATCGTATCCATGGGTTCAAACCTATTGCGGAAGCATGTCCTTGAGGCGGAGCAGTGCGATGCGCTCGACCTGTTTGCAGGCGGTCTCGAATTCGACGCCGCGGCTGTTGCCGATGCGCGCCTCGAACTCCGCCAGGATTTCTTGCCTCGTCTTGCCCTTCACCGCGATGATGAAGGGGAAGCCGAAGGTGGTGACGTAGGCGGCGTTGAGCTTGGAAAACAGTTCGCGCTCTTTGTCGGTCAGCGCGTCGAGGCCGGCCGAGGCCTGTTCCCTGGTCGATTCCGCCGTCAGCCGTTTGGCCTTGGCCAGCTTGCCGGCAAGGTCGGGATGGGCGTTGAGCACCGAAAGCCGCTCGGTTTCGCTGGCGGAGCGGAAGATACGGCAAAGCGCATTGTGCAGGCCGCCTGAAGTGTCATGCGCCGGCCCCAGTTCCAGTTCGTAGGCGCGTTCGGCGATCCAGGGCGAATGCTCGAACACGCCGCCGAAAGTGTGGACGAAGGTCTCGAATTCCATCTTCGATGGTCTGAGTGCCGCCGGCTGATAAGGATTGACCTCCTGCCAGTGTTTGGCGATGTCGATGCGCCTCGCCAGCCAGACCTTGTCGTGCGACTTCACATAGTCGACGAAGCGCTTCAGCGCCGCCACCCGGCCCGGCCGCCCGACGAGGCGGCAATGCAGGCCGATGTTCATCATGCGTGGCCGGCCGGCCTCGCCCTCGGCATAGAGCGTGTCGAAGCTGTCCTTCAAATAAGCAAAGAACTGGTCGCCCGAGTTGAAGCCCTGCGGCGTGGCGAAGCGCATGTCGTTGGCGTCGAGCGTATAGGGAATGATGAGCTGCGCGCCGCCCTCATGCTCGAACCAGTAGGGCAGCTCGTCGTCATAGGTGTCCGACACATAGTCGAAACCACCTTCTTCCGCCACAATCCGCACTGTGTTGATCGATGTGCGACCCGTATACCAGCCGGTCGGGCGCGCGCCGGTCACTTCGTAGTGCAGCTTGATCGCCGCCTCGAGGTCGCGGCGCTCATCTTCGGCGCTGTGGTCGCGGTAGTCGATCCATCTCAGCCCGTGCGAGGCGATCTCCCAGCCGGCTTCCTGCATGGCCGCCACCTGATCCGGCGAACGGGCGAGTGCGGTGGCGACGCCGTAGCAGGTGATCGGCACTTGCGACTCGGTGAACAGCCGCAGCAGCCGCCAAAAGCCGGCGCGGGCACCGTATTCGTAGATGGATTCCATGTTCCAGTGACGCTGGCCCATCCAGGGTGCCGCGCCGACGATTTCCGACAGGAAGGCTTCAGACGCCTTGTCGCCATGCAGCACGCAGTTCTCGCCGCCTTCCTCGTAGTTGACGACGAACTGCACGGCGACATGTGCCCCGCCAGGCCATTTCGGGTCCGGCGGATTGGCTCCATAGCCGCGCATGTCTCTGCAGTAACGCATCGTCCCTCCCGCCGGGCATGGCCCGAAGTATGATCAGGATATCGAAAGGGTGCCTCTCGCATTCCCCCGAAAATTTTTGAAAGTGTTTTTGTCGCACTCCGCTCGACCGGGACTTATGCATCGCCTTTAATTGGCGCACAATTCACTGTTGATACTTGATCGTACCGGGCCAATTCGCTCGTACCGGAAATGGGAGGCGGCCAATGGCAGAAACGTCGAATGCCGATGGCGGGCGTCTGACGACCCATGTCCTCGACACGGCGACCGGCAAGCCGGCGGCGGGACTGTCGATCGCGCTTTATCACCTCGACGGCAAGGCACGGACACATTTGAAGACCGTTGTCACCAATGCCGACGGCCGTTGCGACAAGCCGCTGCTCGCCGGCGCGGAGTTCCGCACCGGCGAATACGAACTGGTCTTCGCCGCGGGCGATTATTTGCGCCAGCAGGGGTCGAGCCTGCCGAAACCGGCCTTTCTCGATGTAATACCGATCCGCTTCGGCATGGCCGAGCCCGTGCACTATCATGTGCCGCTGCTGGTCTCGCCCTACGGCTACTCGACGTACAGGGGGAGCTGAGGCATGGCCAAAATCAGCATCCGCAAAGAAATCCGCTTCATCCTCAACGGCAGGGACGTCGCGCTTTCGTCGGTGGCACCCGACGCGACCCTGCTCGACTGGCTGCGGCTAGAGCGGTCGCTGCGCGGCACCAAGGAAGGCTGCGCCGAGGGTGATTGCGGCGCCTGCACCGTGTTGGTCGGCAAGCTCTCGGCCGGCGGGCTGGTCTATGAAAGCGTCAATGCCTGCATCCGTTTCCTCGGCTCGTTGGACGCCACCCATGTCGTGACCGTCGAGCATCTGCGCGGCGTATCAGGCCAACTGCATCCGGTGCAGCAGGCGATGGTCGATTTCCACGGCTCGCAATGCGGCTTCTGCACGCCGGGCTTCGTGATGTCGCTCTATGGCCTGTGGATGAAGTCATCGAATCCGTCGAACGCGGATATCGAAAAGGCCTTGCAAGGCAATCTCTGCCGCTGCACCGGCTACGAGGCGATCATGCGCGCCGCGCATGCCATCTCCAGCTACGGTAAGGCGGCGGAGGATCCGCTGGCCGCAGAGCGCAAGGCGATCACCGAGAGGCTCGAGGCCCTGCATGACGGCGCCCGGGTCGAGATCGGTTCGGCCAAGGCGCGGCTGGTCGTGCCGGCCAACGTCGATGATTTCGCCGCCGTGCTGGACAAGGAACCCGGCGCCACCATCGTTGCCGGCTCGACTGATGTCGGCCTATGGGTGACCAAGCATATGCGCGATATTTCGCCGGCCATTTTCATAGGCAATCTCGACGGACTTTGCACCATCTCGGAAGACAAGGGCGTCATTTCGATCGGCGCCGGCGTCACCTACACTGACGCCTTCGCGACATTGGCGAAGCGTATCCCGGCGCTGGGGCCGTTGTTCGATCGCATCGGCGGCGAACAGGTGCGCAACATGGGCACCATCGGCGGCAACATCGCCAACGGCTCCCCGATCGGCGACACGCCGCCGCCCTTGATCGCGCTTGGCGCAAGTCTCACCCTGCGCAAGGGCAAGAAGCGGCGCTCGATTCCGCTGGAAACCTTCTTCATTGCCTATGGCAAACAGGACCGGCAGCCGGGCGAATTCGTGGAGGCGGTGCACGTTCCTGTTCCCGCCAAGGGCACAAAATTCGCGGTCCACAAAATCACCAAGCGCCGCGACGAAGACATTACCGCAGCCCTCGGCGCCTTCTTCTTGACGCTGGCCAGCGATGGCACGGTCGCGGAGGTGCGCATTGCCTATGGCGGCATGGCGGCGACGCCGAAGCGGGCGTCTTCTGTCGAAAAAGCGCTGCTCGGCAAGCCGTGGACCGAACAGACGGTTGAAGCGGCGATGGGCGAATATGCAAGGGATTTCACCCCTCTGACCGACATGCGAGCCTCGGCCGAATACCGGGCGCTAGCGGCAAAGAACCTGTTGCTGCGCTTCTTCGCCGAGACCACGGATACCCGGGGACCATTCCAAGTGTCACGCAACGAGGCGGCATGATGAGCACCAATGCCAGTGAACAAACAGCCGAACGGTCGCGAGGAGCGTCCTTCTCCCCGTGAACGGGGAGAAGGGAAAGGGCGCGCATGATGAACAAGCACGCTGCCCCTAACCTCAAGGCTGAAAAGATCGCCGGCGGCGTTGCCACCGATCAACGGCATGACTCCGCCCACAAGCATGTCAGTGGCACCGCCGTCTATATCGACGACATGCCGGAACCGGCCGGCACGCTGCATGGCTGCCTCGGGCTTTCCACCGCCACGCATGCCACCATCGCCAGCATGGATCTCTCGGCGGTGCGTACGGCGCCCGGCGTTGTCGGCGTGCTGACGGCCAGTGACGTGCCGGGCGAGAACGATATTTCGCCGACTGGCCGTCACGACGAGCCGGTGCTGGCCGACGGCAAGGTGCAATTCTACGGCCAGCCAATCTTCTGCGTCATTGCGCAGACCCGCGAGCAGGCGCGCCGCGCCACCAGGTTGGCCAAGGTCGAATACAAGGAATTGCCCTTCGTCACCGACATTGGTGCGCTCGATCCTAGGAAGGACAAGCTCGTCACGCCGCTACTGACGCTGAAGCGCGGCGATGCCGCTACAGCGATCCGTCAGGCGCCGCGCCGGTTGAAGGGAAAAATGCGCATCGGCGGCCAGGAACACTTCTACCTTGAAGGCCATATCGCCATGGCAGTGC
>NZ_RZTF01000024.1:0-1978 GCF_004023175.1 Mesorhizobium sp. M7A.F.Ca.MR.362.00.0.0 | reverse complement strand
TGCCCGGCGAGGACCAGGACGTCACCATCTATTCCTCGACCCAGCATCCGAGCGAAGTCCAGCATATGGTCAGCCACGCGCTCGGCGTGCCGAGCAACGCCATCACGGTGGAAATCCGCCGCATGGGCGGCGGCTTCGGCGGCAAGGAGACGCAGGGCAACCAGTTTGCCGCATTGGCCGCGATCGCCGCGAAGAAACACCATCGCGCCGTGAAAATCCGGCCCGACCGCGACGACGACATCATCGCCACCGGCAAGCGTCATGATTTCCTCGTCGACTACGAGGTCGGCTTCGATGACGAGGGCAATATCCTCGGCGTCGATTTCATGTTCGCGGCGCGCTGCGGTTTTTCGTCGGACCTTTCCGGCCCGGTGACCGATCGCGCGCTGTTCCACTGCGACAACAGCTATTTCTGGCCAGCGGTGCATGCCCAGTCGGCGCCGCTCTACACCAACACCGTGTCGAACACCGCGTTTCGGGGTTTCGGTGGCCCGCAAGGCATGGTTGGCGCCGAGCGCGTCATCGACGAGGTGGCCTTTGCCGTCGGCAAGGATCCACTCGAAATCCGCAAAAAGAATTTCTACGGCACCAGTGGTGATAGCGAGGGGGGCCGCAACATCACGCCCTACCACCAGACGGTCGAGGACAACATCATCCAGCGCATCGTCGCCGAGTTGGAGGAAAGCGCCAGCTATGCGCGGCGGCGGCGTGAGATATCGGCCTTCAACGCCAACAGCCGTTTCATCAAGCGCGGCCTGGCGCTGACACCGGTCAAGTTCGGCATCTCGTTCACCGCCACCCACTACAACCAGGCCGGCGCGCTGGTGCATGTCTACACCGACGGTTCGGTGCATCTGAACCATGGTGGCACCGAGATGGGGCAGGGCCTCTATGTCAAGGTTGCACAAGTGGTGGCGGAAGAATTCCAGATCGACCTCGACCAGGTCAAGATCACCGCGACCACGACCGGCAAGGTGCCGAACACCTCGGCCACGGCAGCATCGTCTGGCACCGATCTCAACGGCATGGCGGCGCAGAATGGCGCTCGTCAGATCAAGGATAGGCTGATCGATTTCGCCGCCGAAAAATACCAGGTGCCGCGCGATCAGGTGCTGTTCCTGCCCAACCGGGTGCGCATCGGCAACCAGGAAATCGCCTTCGCCGACCTCGTCAAGCAGGCCTATATGGCCCGTGTCCAGCTGTCGGCGGCGGGTTTCTACAAGACGCCGAAAATCCACTGGAACCGCGACAAGGGCGAGGGCCGCCCCTTCTATTATTTCGCTTATGGCGCCTCGTGTTCGGAAGTCTCGGTCGACACGCTGACCGGAGAATACATGGTCGAGCGCACCGATATTCTCCATGACTGCGGGCGCTCGCTGAACCGAGCTATAGACATCGGCCAGATCGAGGGCGGCTTCATCCAGGGCATGGGCTGGCTGACGACGGAAGAACTGTGGTGGGACGCCAAGGGCCGGCTGCGCACGCATGCGCCGTCGACCTACAAGATCCCGCTCGCCTCCGATCGGCCGAAGATCTTCAACGTCACCTTGGCCGACTGGCCGGAAGCGGGCGAGCCGACCATCCACCGCTCCAAGGCGGTCGGCGAGCCGCCGTTCCCGCTCGGCATGTCGGTGCTGCATGCGCTGTCGGATGCGGTGGCCAGTGTCGCCGACAACAAGATTTGCCCGCGCCTCGATGCCCCCGCCACACCGGAGCGCGTGCTGATGGCGATCGAGAGGCTGAAGAAAGAGGCCGTCGCCTGAGTCTGGCGCAAGGTCGGCAATGCGTGCAATCCGGGCCGAAAAAACCTATATTTCCCGCACGGGAATGCGAATGATGAATTCGAAAGTGCAAAGCCTGAGAGACTTCCTTGCCAGCGCCGACCGGATTGCCCTGGTCGAAGTGGCTGGCACAAAAGGTTCGACGCCACGCGAGAAGGGCGCATTTATGCTCGTCTCGCGGGCGGCGATCTTTGGCA
>NZ_RZTF01000249.1:7307-9644 GCF_004023175.1 Mesorhizobium sp. M7A.F.Ca.MR.362.00.0.0 | reverse complement strand
GCAACCCGCCAGTCCGGCACGCCGGGTTTCCAGGTGGCGCGCATCGAGGCGCATGCCGACCTTCTGGAGGCCGCCCGCGACGATGCCAGGCTGATCCTGTCGCGCGACCCGGAGCTGCAATCGCAGCGTGGCGAGGCGTTGCGCCTGCTGCTTTATTTGTTCGGCCGCGACGAGGCCGTGCGGCTCCTGCGCGCCGGCTGAGCCAGGGCGGCAACCGACGGGTTGGCGAGCATCCCTTCGATCGGCTCGCCATTCACGACAACCATTTGCTTGACCTCGGGCGCCACCAGCCCGGCCGACACAATCAGCTTGGCGCCGTCCTCAATCGTCATGTCGAGCAGCACGATGTCCGACTTCGGCACATACATCAGGAATCCGGTGGTCGGGTTTGGCGTGCACGGCATGAACACGGCAATCAGCGGATCGCCTTCCTGGTCGAGCTTCTGGTTGATCTCGGTTTCCTTCTCGCTGGCGACGAACACCAGCGACCACACACCCTTGCGCGGATATTCGACCAGTCCGACCTGGCGGAACATGTCGCCCTTGTTGGACAGCACGGTCTCGAAAATCTGTTTCAGCGAGCCATAGATGCCGCGCACCAACGGCATGCGGCCAAGCAGGCGCTCGCCGAAATTGACGATGGCGCGGCCGACGATGTTGGCCGTCAGGAAGCCGATCAGCGTGATCAGGATGAGCGCCACGATCAGCCCGAACCCCGGCACAGGAAACGACAAATAGGTGTCAGGGCTGTAGCGGGCCGGAATATAGGGTTTCACCCAGGAATCGACCCAACCGATGAATGACCAGGCGATGTAGGCGGTGATCGCCAGCGGCGCGCAGACGATGAAGCCCGTGAGGAAATAGTTCCTCAGCCGGGTCACGCCGGAAGTCTTGGGAGCGTCGGACATGATTCACCGGAGGCCGCTATTGCGACGCGACATTAGTGAACCGCCGTCCAGTTTGGAACTGCGAAGTTTTTAAAGAGCCGATTATGCCGCTACTTCCAGCGGCTCAATCTTCTCGAGTTCCGGCGCCAGCTTTCTGGCTTCGGTTTCAAGCTCATAGGCCTGTTGAAAATTCATCCAGAATTCGGGCGTGGTGTTGAAAAATCTGGCGAGGCGAAGAGCCGTATCGGGAGTCAGGCCGATCTCTTCCTTGGCAATGCGTTCGATACGGGTGCGCGGAAGGTTGAGCTTTTTCGCCAGCGCGCCTGCACTCATGCCGAGCGGGACGAGATATTCTTCACGCAGGAATTCTCCAGGATGAACTGGACGTGCGAACTTGAGCATAGTTCAGGGTCCTCAAGGGTTCAGGGCAAGTGCCCGCTCAATGGTAATCGACGATCTCCACGTCTTCAGCGCCAGCAGCGGTCCATTTGAAGCAGATGCGCCACTGGTCGTTGATGCGAATTGAATGCTGTCCGGCTCGGCTCCCTTTCAGGGCTTCAAGATGATTTCCGGGCGGCGATCGAAGGTCATTCAGTTGGGCAGCGTTGGCAATTGCGCGAAGGCGGCGTTCGCCACGGGCAACCAAATCCGGCGGAAAGCCCTTTGGCGCCTTCCCTTCGGCAACCGCTTCGACCGCCTTGCCTCTGAACGAAACGATCAATAACGCGCCCTCTAGATTGTATCATACACTGATACATGTCGACGCGCAAGCAAATGTATCATCGGCCGATACAAATTTGCTATCGGTTGATCGGCGGCAAGATTTGACGATACCTATTCCACGGTCACCGATTTCGCCAGATTGCGCGGCTGGTCGACGTCGGTGCCCATGAACACGGCGGTGAAATAGGCGAGCATCTGGATCGGCAGCGCGTAGATGATCGGCGAGATGATTTCCGGCACGTCCGGCAGCACGATCGTCTCCATCGTCTTGACGCTCGTCAGCGCCGCACCCTTGCTGTCGGTGATCAGGATGATCTTGCCGCCGCGCGCCGCCACTTCCTGCATGTTCGAAACGGTCTTTTCGAAAATGTGGTCGTGCGGCGCAATGACGATGACCGGCATGTTCTCGTCGATCAGCGCGATCGGTCCATGCTTCAGCTCGCCGGCGGCATAGCCCTCGGCGTGGATATAGGAGATTTCCTTGAGTTTCAGCGCGCCTTCCATGGCCAGCGGAAAGTTGGTGTCGCGGCCGAGATAGAGCACGTCCTTGTAGCGTGAGAGTTCACGCGCGATCCGTTCGATCTGCTCTTCAAGCTTGAGCACCTGATTGGCATAGCGCGGCGCTTCCGAAAGCGCGCGCACCAGGGTCTTCTCTTGTTCTTTCGAGATTGTCCCGCGCGCCACGCCGGCCCGCACGGCAAGCGATGCCAGCACCGAAAGCTGCGCA
>NZ_RZTF01000249.1:0-7297 GCF_004023175.1 Mesorhizobium sp. M7A.F.Ca.MR.362.00.0.0 | reverse complement strand
GCAACGCCGATCTCCGGCCCGGCGAGCGTCGGCAGCACGACATCGGATTCGCGCGCCATGGTCGATTCGCGCACATTGACGATCGCGCCGATCTTCATGCCGGCCTTGCGGCAATAACGCAGCGAGGCCAGCGTGTCGGCAGTCTCACCGGACTGCGAAATGAAGAACGCCGCGTCGTTCTTCGACAATGGCATTTCGCGGTAACGGAATTCGGAGGCGACATCGATGTCGACGGGCAGGCGCGCGTAGCGCTCGAACCAGTATTTGCCGATCAGGCCGGCAAGATAGGCGGTACCGCAGGCCGAAATCGCCAGCCGGTTGATCTCTGCGAAATTGAACGGCAGATCCAGCGGCTTGGAGACGCCGCCGACAAAATCGAGATAATTCGCCAAGGTATGCGAGATCACTTCGGGCTGCTCATGGATCTCCTTCTCCATGAAATGGCGGCGATTGCCCTTATCGACCATGAAGCTGGTCGACAGCGACTGCTGGCGCTTGCGGTCGACCTTTGTGCCGTCGATGTCGAAGATGGTAACGCCGTCGCGGCGCACCACCGCCCAGTCGCCATCTTCGAGATAGGTGATCGAATTGGTGAACGGTGCGAGCGCGATGGCGTCGGAGCCCAAAAACATCTCGCCATCGCCATGGCCGACAGCCAAAGGCGGACCATTGCGCGCGCCGACGATCAGGTCCTCGTCGCCCTTGAACATGATGGCCAGCGCGAAAGCGCCTTCCAGCCGCTTCAGCGCCTGGTGCGCGGCCTCGACCGGCTTCAGCCCTTTGGCGAGTTCGCGCGCCACCAGATGGGCGACGACCTCGGTGTCGGTCTGCGAGGAGAAAGAATAGCCATCGCGGATCAGTTCTTCGCGCAATTCGGCGAAATTCTCGATGATGCCGTTGTGGACGATGGCAACGCCGTCGGAAAAATGCGGATGCGCATTGGTCTCGTTGGGCACGCCGTGTGTCGCCCAGCGCGTGTGACCGATGCCGATCGTACCATCGAGCGGCTCGTCCTTGAGCCGGCGCTCGAGGTTGATCAGCTTGCCTTCGGCGCGGCGGCGAGCAAGCTGGCCGTGCTCGATGGTGGCGACGCCGGCCGAGTCATAGCCGCGATATTCCAACCGCTTCAGCGCATCGACAATGAGCGGCGCAACCTGCGAGTGGCCGACGATTCCAACGATACCGCACATGCAGACAGCCCCCGATTCCCCGTGGAAAACCAGCGCTATTTAGGGAGGGCCGGCCTGCCGCGAAAGTCACATTGCATTTCGTCCCGTGTAACGGAACGCTCATTCTTGTCGATGCACCATGACAGACCGCTCTTGCAATCCGGTTACTGCAATCGTTCGGTTTTTTGCGGGCTGGTCTTACTTTTTCTTCGCAGCCGCGGCCGAGGCAAAGCGTTCGCGCAATTCCTTGCCCTTGCCCGGGATCGTCTTCTGGCGAGCACGGCCGAAGGCCAGCGCATCGTCGGGCACGCTTTCCGTGATCACGCTGCCCGAGGCAATGTAGCCGCCCTTGCCGATGGTGACAGGCGCCACCAGCGACGAATTGGAGCCAATGAACGCGCCCTCGCCGATGTCCGTGAAGAATTTCGAATAGCCGTCATAATTGCAGGTGATGGTGCCAGCGCCGATATTGGCGCCCGCGCCGACGCGGGCATCGCCGATATAGGTCAAATGGTTGACCTTGGCGCCCTCTTCGATAACCGCCTGCTTGACCTCGCAGAAATTGCCGACCTTGGCCTTTTGCCGGAGATCCGCACCCGGCCGCAGCCGCGCGTACGGCCCGACATCGCAATTGGACGCAATGGTGGCGCCTTCGATGTGGCTGAAGGCATGTATCTTGGCGCCCGTCGCAATCTTCACGCCCGGACCGAACCAGACATTGGGCTCGACGATCGTGTCAGTGCCGATCTCGGTGTCGTGCGAGAAATACACCGTCTCCGGCGCGATCAGCGTCACGCCCGACAGCATCGCTTCATGCCGCCGGCGCGCCTGCCAGATGCCCTCGGCTTGCGCCAGTTCGGCGCGGTTGTTGATGCCGAGCGCGCTTTCGAAGCTGGCTTCGGTGGCGACGACATCGAGGCCTCGCGCGCCGGCGATCTCGACGATGTCGGTGAGGTAATACTCGCCCTTGGCGTTCTTGTTGCCGACCTGATCGAGCAGTTTCAGCGCGTGGGCACCGGCAACCGCCATCATCCCGGCATTGCAGAAGCCGATCTTCCTCTCCTCCTCGGAGCAATCCTTCTCCTCGCGAATGGCAATCAGCTTGCCGTCCTTCTCGATCAACCGGCCATAGCCGGCCGGACTGGGCGGACGGAAGCCGATCACCACGACGCCAGCACCTTCCGCCAGTTTCAGCCGCGCCACGGTGAGCGCATCCGCGTCGATCAACGGCGTATCGCCAAACATCACCAGGATATCGTCATAACCCTTTGATATCGCATCGCGCGCGGCCAACACGGCGTGCGCGGTGCCAAGGCGCTTTTCCTGCACGAATGTCTCGGCCTTCGGCGCGAATTTTGCCGCTGCCTTGCGCATCTCGTCCGCCCCGTGGCCGATGACCAGCGCCTGACTGCCGGCGCCGGCGGCTTCGGCTGCCTTCACCACATGGGCGACCATCGGCAACCCAGCGATCTGGTGCAGCACCTTCGGCAACACGCTCTTCATGCGCGTGCCTTCGCCGGCGGCGAGGATGACGGACAGGCAGGATCTCTGGCTCATGGAAGGGCAACCATATGAAAAGGGTTGGGAATCAAAGCATGCTAGCAGTGGCGCCATGCTGCACCAATGCGGTTAAATTCCGGTGAGGTGGGACGAGCAACTTACTTTTAATCAGTAGTTCAAACAGCCATTCGAACGCGGAAAATATGTTCGGCATCGGACGAAAAAGTTACCCCAGCCGTCCCAGCACCGGAAAATTCTCCAGCAACCAATACGATACCGCCTGCACGCCGCCGGTGAGGAAAAACACGCCGGCGACGACCAGCAGCGCACCGATCGCCTTTTCGACCCGGCCGAGATGGACGCGGAATCTGCCGAGGAAGCGCATGAAGGCGCCTGAAAACAGCGCTGCGATCAGGAACGGGATGCCCAGCCCGAGCGAATAGGCGGCGAGCAGCAGAGCGCCCTCGCCCACCGTTTCGCGGCCGCCGGCCAGCGTCAGGATCGGACCGAGCACCGGGCCGATGCAGGGCGTCCAGCCGAAGGCGAAGGCCAGCCCCATGACATAGGCCGCGACCGCACTTGCCGGCTTGCCCTGCGACTGGAAGCGCGCCTCGCGCGACAGCAGTGGGATGCGCAGGATGCCGAGGAAATTCAGGCCCATCAGGATGATCAGCACGCCGGCGCCCATCGCCAGCTGCTCCTGCCAGACCCGCAGAAGCCGGCCGATGGTCGAGGCGCCGGCGCCAAGCGCCACGAACACGGTCGAGAAACCGAGCACGAAGGCAATCGAGGAATAGAGCAGCGCACCGCGCGCGCCTTCCCTCGCCGTAGTTCCCGCATTGCCACGGAAATCGTCGACCGAAACGCCTGCCATATAGCAGAGATAGGGCGGCACCAGCGGCAGCACGCAAGGCGACAGGAACGAGATCGCTCCCGCTCCGACCGCGCTGACATAGCCGACGTCCAATGCCATTTCCAAGAACTCCAATGCCGTGCCGCCGATATAGCGATGCGGAGCCTTGTCCACCAATCACCATTGTGTTGGCAAGATCATGCTTGCCGGGGAAGAAACGGCAGCCCACGGGCGTTGATACAGCGAGGCCGCGATTTCCCGCGCGTCTCCGGATATCAGTCAGGGAGATTTCCATGAAAACCATAACCGCAGGGCTGGCAGCGCTTTTGCTCAGCACCGCCGCCTCCTTCGCCGCCGATGCGTGGAAGGAAGCCGAGGTCAATGGCACCAAGATCTACACCGACGCCAACGGCATGACGCTTTATACCTATGACAAGGACGAGATGGGCAAGACCAATTGCTACGACAAATGCGCCACCAACTGGCCGCCGCTGAAGGCCGAGGCCGACGCCAAGGCGGACGGCGAATGGAGCGTTGTCGACCGTACCGACGGCACCAAGATGTGGGCCTATGACGGCAAGCCGGTCTACACCTTCATCAAGGACAAGAAGCCCGGCGATGTGACCGGCGACGGCGTCGGCGAGGTCTGGCACATCGTCAAGGCCGACTAAGCACGCCAATCCCGCCTGCTGGCGGAACAAGGGCCGGTCGCCGAGCATCTCTATGCAGCCGGCGACCGGCATCAACCAGCCTGTTGTAATGTCGCCCGTCACAGTTCGGGGCTGCATTTCCTCGACTCGGTGGAAAAGTGAATCGGGTCGTTTCCGCTGACTCGGAACCGCCATCTCCCTTTCCCAAAATTCTGTGATTTTCTCCATACACTCTTAGAGTGTATTGCGGCGGACAGCCCTGCAATTTGGGCGCTTCCCCTTGACCGGATGCAAAAGCGCGGCCATGTGAGCGACAAAGTGAACGAGATTTCGTCGCGCGCAGCGGAATTCTTCTGCCGCACCACAGCTGATATGAGACCTCATGGACGTCGTCGTCGTCGAATCGCCGGCCAAGGCAAAGACAATCAACAAATACCTCGGCAAGAACTACAAGGTTCTGGCCTCGTTCGGCCATATCCGGGATTTGCCGGCCAAGGATGGCTCGGTGCGTCCGGATGAGGATTTCGCCATGTCCTGGGCGGTCGACACGGCCTCGGGCAAGCGGCTTGCCGACATCGCCAAGGCGGTCAAGGATGCCGACGGCCTGATCCTCGCCACCGATCCGGATCGCGAAGGCGAAGCCATTTCCTGGCACGTTCTTGAAGTGCTGAAGCAGAAGCGCGCGCTGAAGGACAAGCCGGTCAGCCGCGTCGTCTTCAACGCCATCACCAAATCGTCGGTGCTGGAGGCGATGGCCAATCCGCGCCAGATCGATGCGCCGCTGGTCGATGCCTATCTCGCCCGCCGGGCGCTGGATTATCTCGTCGGCTTCACGCTGTCGCCGGTGCTGTGGCGCAAGCTGCCGGGCGCCCGCTCGGCCGGCCGCGTCCAGTCGGTTGCGCTGCGCCTGGTCTGCGATCGCGAATCCGAGATCGAGCGCTTCATCCGCGAGGAATACTGGCAGATCGCTGCACTGCTGGGCACGCCGCGCAACGAGAATTTCGAAGCGCGGCTGACCGCCTTCGATCGCAAGAAGCTGCAAAAGCTCGACATTTCAAACAAGGCACAGGCCGACGACATCAAATCGATGCTTGATGGCGCAACCTTCAAGGCGGTGTCGGTGGAAGCCAAGCCGACCAAGCGCAATCCCGGCCCGCCCTTCACCACGTCGACGCTGCAGCAGGCCGCCTCATCGGGTCTCGGCTTCTCGGCCAGCCGCACCATGCAGGTGGCGCAACGCCTCTATGAAGGCATGGAGATCGGCGGCGAGACCACAGGTCTCATCACCTATATGCGAACCGACGGCGTGCAGATGGCACCCGAGGCGATCGACGCCGCACGCGACGCCATTGCCAAGGAATTCGGCGCAAAATACCTGCCGGAAAAGCCGCGCCAGTATACCGCCAAGGCCAAGAACGCCCAGGAAGCGCACGAAGCGATCCGCCCGACGGATTTCATGCGCACCCCGGCATCCGTCAGGCAATATCTCGATTCCGACCAGATGCGGCTCTATGAGCTGATCTGGAAGCGCGCCATCGCCAGCCAGATGCAGTCGGCCGAGATCGAGCGCACCACCGCCGAGATCGAAGCGGTCAACGGATCGCGCACCGCAGAGCTGCGTGCCATCGGTTCGGTCGTTCGGTTCGACGGTTTCATCGCCGCCTACACCGACCAGAAGGACGACGATGCGGAAGACGAGGAAAACCGCCGCCTGCCTGAAATCCGCGCCGGCGAGCAGCTAGCCCGCCAGGCGATCAATGCCACCCAGCACACCACCGAGCCGCCGCCGCGCTATTCCGAAGCTTCGCTGATCAAGAAGCTGGAAGAACTCGGCATCGGCCGGCCTTCTACCTATACGGCGATCCTGAAGACGCTCGAGGACCGTGACTACGTCACCATCGACAAGCGCCGGCTGGTGCCGCAGGCCAAGGGCCGGCTGCTGTCGGCCTTCCTCGAAAGCTTCTTCAAGCGCTATGTCGAGTACGACTTCACCGCGTCCCTCGAGGAAAAGCTCGACGAGATCTCGGACGGCAAGCTCGCCTGGAAGGACGTGCTGCGCGATTTCTGGAAGGATTTTTCCGGCGCCGTCGCCGACATCAAGGAACTGCGCGTCACCGACGTGCTCGACGCGCTCAATGAAGAACTGGCGCCGCTGGTGTTCCCGACGCGGGAGGACGGCTCCAATCCGCGCATCTGCCCGAAATGCGGCACCGGCAATCTGTCGCTGAAGCTTGGCAAGTTCGGCGCCTTTGTCGGCTGCTCCAACTATCCCGATTGCTCCTTCACCCGCCAGCTCGGCGATGCCGCCAATCCCAATGGCGAGAATGGCGGCGGCGAGGACGGCACCAAGGTGATCGGCAAGGATCCTTACACGTCAGAGGAAATCACGCTGCGCAGCGGTCGCTTCGGCCCCTATCTGCAGCGTGGCGACGGCAAGGAGGCCAAGCGTTCCAGCCTGCCCAAGGGCTGGACGGCCGAGTCGATCGACCACGAAAAGGCGCTGGCGCTGCTGTCGCTGCCGCGCGATGTCGGCCAGCATCCGGAAACCGCCAAGATGATCTCAGCCGGGCTTGGCCGCTACGGCCCATTCGTGCTGCATGACGGCACCTATGCCAATCTCGAAAGCATCGAGGACGTGTTCTCGATCGGCCTCAACCGCGCCGTATCGGTGATCGCCGAGAAGCAGCTGAAGGGCAAGGGCGGCCGCAATGGCGGTACTGCCGCAGCGCTGAAGGAGCTTGGCGACCATCCCGATGGCGGCGGCAAGATCGTCGTGCGCGACGGCAAATACGGGCCTTACGTGAATTTCGGCAAGGTCAATGCTACGCTGCCCAAGGGCAAGGATCCGCAGTCGGTGACGATCGAGGATGCGCTGGCATTGATTGCCGAGAAAGAGGCCAAGGGCGGCGGCGGCAAGAAGCCGTTCCGAAAGGCAGCCGCGGCCAAGGCCCCGGCGACAAAGAAAGTGGCAGCCAAGAAGCCGGCTGCGAAGAAGCCGGCCGCGAAGAAAAAAGGATAGGACAGCGTGGCGCGCAAGATCACCGGCAGAACCCACGGCGATCCGCGCACCGCCGACACCAGGGCCAAGGTCAAGGACGACTACCGGCCCTCGCGTGACGAAATCC
>NZ_RZTF01000248.1:0-9742 GCF_004023175.1 Mesorhizobium sp. M7A.F.Ca.MR.362.00.0.0 | reverse complement strand
GGCGATGACCGTTTATGAGAACATTGCTTCGCCGCTGCGGGTGGCCGGCATCGAGCAGGCCAGGATCGACAGCCAGGTGCGTGAAGCCGCCGCTCTTCTCAAGCTGACACCCTATCTCGATCGCACGCCGCTCAGCCTGTCGGGCGGCCAGCAGCAGCGCACCGCGTTGGCGCGCGCCATCGTCAAGAACGCAAGCCTGGTCCTGCTCGATGAGCCGCTCGCCAATCTCGACTACAAATTGCGCGAGGAACTGCGCGCCGAATTGCCTAGGATATTCGCCGCCGCCGGCACCATCTTCGTCTACGCCACGACCGAGCCGCACGAGGCGCTGCTGCTCGGCGGCAACACGGCGACGCTTTCGCAAGGCACGAGATCACCCAGTTCGGACCGACCATCGAGGTGTTCCGCAAGCCGGTAGATCTGGTGACAGCCAGGACATTTTCCGATCCACCGCTCAATACTATAGTGCTTGCCAAGAAGGGCCGGGATTTCCTGCTCGAGGGCGGCGTGAACCTGCCGGTGCCGGCCGAGCTCTCCGGCATTGCCGATGCCATGTACACGATCGGTTTTCAGCCGCATCACCTGTCGCTCGAGCGGCCCAATGCGGCGGCCGTACCGGTGCGCGCCAAGGTGACGATCACTGAGATCACCGGATCGGAGAGCTTCATCCATCTCGATTTCGCCGATGCGCGCTGGGTCATGCTGACCCATGGTATCAGGCATTTCGAGCCGGACGAGGTGGTCGAGGTGTTCATCGATCCGCGCCACATCATGGTTTTCGACGAGCACGGCAGCGCCGTGACTGCGCCGAAGCTGGCGGCTTGAGGGCAAAGAGATGGCACGCATCGACGTCAACCATGTCAGGCATTCCTACCTGCCGAACCCGCAGAAGGATGCCGATTTCGCGCTACGGGAAGTGCATCATGTCTTCGAGGACGGCGGCGCCTATGCGCTGCTCGGGCCCTCCGGTTGCGGCAAGACCACGCTGCTCAACATCATTTCGGGATTGTTGCACCCCTCGCACGGCCAGTTGCTGTTCAACGGCAAGGACGTGACCAATTTGTCGACGCAGGAGCGCAACATCGCGCAGGTGTTCCAGTTCCCGGTCATTTACGACACCATGACCGTCTACGACAATCTGGCCTTCCCGCTGCGCAACCGCGGCGTGCCGGAAGCCGATGTCGACCGCAAGGTTCGCGAGACGCTGGAGATGATCGATCTGGCGTCGTGGGCGAAGAAGAAGGCGAGGGGCCTGACCGCCGACCAGAAGCAGAAGATCTCGCTCGGCCGCGGCCTGGTGCGCTCCGACGTCAACGCCATCCTTTTCGACGAGCCGCTGACCGTCATCGATCCGCACATGAAGTGGGTGCTGCGCTCGCAGCTGAAGCAATTGCACCGCCGCTTTGGCTACACCATGGTCTATGTGACCCACGACCAGACCGAGGCGCTGACCTTCGCCGAGCAGGTCGTGGTCATGTATGATGGCGGCATCGTGCAGATCGGCACACCGGCCGAATTGTTCGAACGCCCGCGCCATACCTTCGTCGGTTATTTTATCGGCTCGCCCGGCATGAACGTCATGCCGGTGGCAATCGACGGCAAGACGGCGACGCTCGGCTCGCAGCGCATCGAACTGCCGGGTGCACCCAAGGCAGGCACCGGCGCCGTCGAACTCGGCATCCGTCCCGAATATGTCCGGCTCGGCCGCGAAGGCATGGCCGTGCAGGTCAGCAAGGTCGAGGATCTCGGCCGCCACAAGGTGGTGCGCGCCAAGCTCGAAGGCCGCGATATTTCTGCCGTGATCGGTGAGGACGAGACCCTGCCTGCCGATCCGAAGGTGCGGTTCGACCCGGCCGGCATCAACATCTATGCCGATTCCTGGCGTGTCGAGATGGAGGCCTAGATGGAGAAGACCTGGAACAACAAGGCCTGGTTCATGGTGCTGCCGGTCCTCCTGCTGGTGGCGTTCTCGGCGGTGATCCCGCTGATGACGGTGGTCAACTATTCGGTGCAGGACACGTTCGGAAACAACGTCTTCTTCTGGAACGGCTCGGACTGGTACACCGAAATCCTGGAGTCGGAACGCTTCTGGCTGTCGATGGTCCGCAACCTGATCTTTTCCGCAACCATCCTCGCCATCGAGATCCCGCTCGGCATCTTCATCGCTCTCAACATGCCCAAGAAAGGCTGGGGCGTGCCGGTCTGCCTGGTGCTGATGGCTCTGCCGCTGCTGATCCCGTGGAACGTCGTCGGCACGATTTGGCAGGTGTTCGGCCGCATCGACATCGGCCTGCTCGGCTATACGCTGTCGTCGCTCGGCTTCGACTACAACTACGTCAACGATCCGACCGACGCCTGGGTGACGGTCATCCTGATGGACGTATGGCACTGGACAAGCCTCGTCGTTCTGCTCTGCTACGCCGGACTGGTCTCGATCCCCGATGCCTTCTATCAGGCGGCCAAGATCGATGGTGCATCGCGCTGGGCAGTGTTCCGCTACATCCAGCTGCCGAAGATGAACCGCGTGCTTCTGATCGCGGTGCTGCTGCGCTTCATGGATTCATTCATGATCTACACCGAGCCGTTCGTCGTCACCGGCGGAGGTCCCGGCAATTCGACGACGTTCCTGTCGATAGACCTGGTCAAGATTGCCATCGGTCAGTTCGATCTCGGGCCGGCGGCCGCCATGTCGATCATCTACTTCCTGATCATCCTTCTGCTGTCTTGGGTGTTCTACACCGTCATGACCAATGTCGATGCGGAGCGCTGAGATGAGCGGCGCCAACGAAGGAACGACGAGGCAGGACCGAGTGCGTGAGACGGCGGGTTCGGACGGGCTCGCCAGCACCTTGTCGCAGGACCAGCTTGCGCGGCTGATGCGCCGGCGCGGCGAAGAATCCCGGTTCTGGTGGTTGGTGCCGACGATCTACATCATCTTTCTGATGCTGCCGATCTACTGGCTGGTCAATATGAGCTTCAAGACCAATCAGGAGATCCTGGGCGCGTTTTCGCTGTGGCCGAAGAGCCCGACCCTGGCCAACTACATCGTGATCTTCACCGACCCGTCCTGGTACAAGGGCTACATCAATTCGATCATCTATGTCGTCATGAACATGGTGATCTCGGTTTCGGTGGCGCTGCCGGCGGCCTATGCCTTTTCGCGCTACCGGTTCCTCGGCGACAAGCACCTCTTCTTCTGGCTGTTGACAAACCGCATGGCGCCGCCGGCAGTGTTCGCGCTGCCCTTCTTCCAGCTCTATTCGGCCTTCGGCCTGATCGACACGCATATCGCGGTGGCGCTGGCACACTGCCTGTTCAACGTGCCGCTGGCGGTGTGGATCCTCGAGGGTTTCATGTCCGGCGTGCCGAAGGAGATCGATGAGACCGCCTATATCGATGGCTACTCCTTCCCGCGCTTCTTCCTGAAAATCTTCATGCCGCTGATCGCCAGCGGCGTCGGCGTGGCCTGCTTCTTCTGCTTCATGTTCTCATGGGTCGAGCTGCTGATCGCGCGCACCTTGACCACGACCGCCGCCAAGCCGATCGCGGCGATCATGACGCGCACGGTCTCGGCCTCCGGGCTCGACTGGGGCGTGCTCGCCGCCGCCGGCGTGCTCACCATCCTTCCAGGCGCGCTCGTGATCTGGTTCGTCCGTAATTACATCGCCAAGGGCTTCGCCCTGGGGAGGGTATGACCATGAACCTCACCTGGATGGCATGGACGCTGCCAACGGCGATCTTTTTCATCACGATCCTGGTGCTGCTCTGTGGCATGGCGGTCTGGGAATACGCCTCGCCTGGCGGCAATCCCCGGGTCGGCGTCCTGCGCTTTGAGACGACGCGCGGCGACCGCCTCTTTGTTTCGCTGCTCGGCAGCGCCTTTATCCATCTCGCTTGGCTGGGTCTTGTCGGACCCAACCTGTGGTGGGCT
Organism: Mesorhizobium sp. M7A.F.Ca.MR.362.00.0.0; assembly: GCF_004023175.1. NCBI lineage: Bacteria > Pseudomonadati > Pseudomonadota > Alphaproteobacteria > Hyphomicrobiales > Phyllobacteriaceae > Mesorhizobium > Mesorhizobium sp. M7A.F.Ca.MR.362.00.0.0. The sequence continues at coordinate 5,811 of NZ_RZTF01000248.1, read as the reverse complement.
CTCGCTCTCTCCGTAGTCTACGCCGTCGGCGTGTTCCGCTACGTATAGAGGGGGAAACTGTTGGAGCGACCGCGTGCCGACGACCGCTCCAGATCGCACTTGAAACTTGAAAAGTGGAGGAAACGAAATGCGAAGGCAATTTTTAACATCAACGACTGCGCTTGTCCTGCTCTGGGGAGCAGGCCAGGCCTATGCCGGAATGGACGAAGCCAAGACCTTCCTCGATACCGAAATCAAGGACTTGTCGACGCTCGATCGCGCCGGCCAGGAAGCCGAGCTGCAATGGTTCATTGATGCCGCGAAGCCTTTCGCCGGCATGGACATCAAGGTGGTCTCCGAGACCATCGATACGCATAGCTATGAGTCCAAGGTTCTGGCGCCCGCTTTCACCGCGATCACCGGCATCAAGATCACCCACGACCTGATCGGCGAAGGCGATGTCGTCGAAAAGCTGCAGACGCAGATGCAGTCGGGCGAGAATATCTATGACGCCTACGTCAACGACTCCGACCTGATCGGCACGCACTGGCGCTACCAGCAGGCGCGCAGCCTGACCAAGTGGATGGCGAATGAGGGCAAGGATGTCACCAATCCCAACCTCGACCTCGCCGACTTCATCGGCACCAAGTTCACGACCGCTCCGGACGGCGACCTCTACCAGCTGCCCGACCAGCAGTTCGCGAACCTCTACTGGTTCCGCTACGACTGGTTCAACGACGAGAAGAACAAGGCCGATTTCAAGGCCAAGTACGGCTACGACCTCGGCGTTCCGGTCAACTGGTCGGCCTATGAGGACATCGCCGAGTTCTTCACCGGCCGCGAGATCGACGGCAAGAAGGTCTATGGCCACATGGACTACGGCAAGAAGGACCCGTCGCTCGGCTGGCGGTTCACCGATGCCTGGCTGTCCATGGCCGGCAATGGCGACAAGGGCCTGCCGAACGGTCTTCCGGTCGACGAATGGGGCATCAAGGTCAACGAGAAGTCGCAGCCTGTCGGCTCGTGCGTCGCGCGCGGCGGCGACACCAATGGCCCGGCTTCCGTGTATTCGATCCAGAAGTACCTGGATTGGCTGAAGGCTTATGCCCCGCCGGAAGCCCAAGGCATGACGTTCGGCGAATCCGGCCCCGTCCCGTCGCAGGGCACGGTCGCGCAGCAGATGTTCACTTACACCGCCTTCACCGCCTCCTTCGTCAAGGACGGGCTGCCGGTCGTGAACGCGGACGGCACGCCGAAATGGCGCTTTGCTCCCTCGCCGCATGGCGTCTACTGGAAGGACGGCATGAAGCTCGGCTACCAGGACGTGGGTTCATGGACGCTTCTCAAGTCCACGCCTGACGATCGCGCCAAGGCCGCCTGGCTCTATGCGCAGTTCGTGGTGTCGAAGACGGTCGACGTGAAGAAGAGCCATGTCGGCCTGACGCTCATCCGCGAGTCGACGATCCAGGACAAGAGCTTCACGGAACGCGCTCCGAAGCTCGGCGGCCTGATCGAATTCTACCGCTCGCCGGCCCGTGTTCAGTGGTCGCCGACCGGAACGAACGTTCCGGACTATCCGAAGCTGGCACAGCTCTGGTGGCAGGCGATCGGCGATGCGTCGTCGGGCGCCAAGACGGCGCAGGAGGCGATGGACTCGCTTTGCTCTGAGCAGGAAAAGGTCATGGAACGCCTGGAAAAGGCTGGCATCCAGGGCGACATCGGTCCGAAGATGGCCGAAGAGCATGACCTCGCCTACTGGAACGCCGACGCGGTCAAGAAGGGCAATCTCGCTCCTCAGCTGAAGATCGAGAACGAGAAGGAAAAGCCGATCACCATCAATTACGACGAACTGGTGAAGAGCTGGCAAAAGTAAGATTGTTCTAAGCGGGCGTCTGCGCCCGTGTGACATTGGGGGAGGCGGCATCTTGCCGTCTCCCCTGTTTGTGTAAAAGACTAAGCGGGGAGGCATAATGACCGGATATATCCTTGCCATCGACCAGGGCACGACTTCGACCCGGGCGATCCTGTTCGACGGCGAGATGAAGGTCGCCGGCAGTGGGCAAAAGGAATTCGCCCAGCACTATCCGGCCTCCGGCTGGGTCGAGCACGATCCGGAAGATATCTGGGCGAGTGTGGTGTCGACCGTGAAGGCGGCGCTGAAGAAGGCCGGCCGGAATGCTTCCGACGTGGCCGCGATCGGCATCACCAATCAGCGCGAGACCGTCGTCATCTGGGACCGGGCGACCGGCAAGCCGATCCACAATGCGATCGTCTGGCAGGACCGGCGCACCGCGCCGCTGTGCCAGAAACTCAGGAAGCAGGGGTTGGAGAAAAAGTTCACCCGCAAGACCGGCCTGCTGCTCGATCCCTATTTTTCCGGCACCAAGATCGCCTGGATGTTGGACAAGGTGAAAGGCGCGAGAAAACGCGCCGAGAAGGGCGAATTGCTCGCCGGCACCATCGACAGCTTTTTGATCTGGCGGCTGACCGGCGGCAAGGTCCACGCCACGGACGCCACCAACGCCTCGCGCACGCTGGTCTACAACATCGCTGAGAATGCCTGGGACGACGAGCTGCTGTCGATCCTCAACATCCCGGTAGAAATGCTTCCAGAGGTGAAGGACTGCGCCGATGACTATGGAATCACGGAGAAAAATCTCTTTGGCGCCGAGATAAGAATCCTCGGTGTCGCCGGCGACCAGCATGCGGCAACCATCGGCCAAGCCTGCTTCGAGCCAGGCATGATGAAATCGACCTACGGCACCGGCTGTTTTGCGCTCCTCAACACAGGCAGCGACCTGGTGCGTTCGAAAAACCGGCTCTTGACCACTATTGCCTACCGGCTGAACGGCAAGACGACCTACGCGCTTGAGGGTTCGATCTTCATTGCCGGCGCCGCGGTCCAATGGCTGCGCGATGGCATCAAGGTGATCGGCAAGGCCGAACAAAGCGGCAAACTGGCTGATGAAGCCGATCCAACCCAAAACATCTACCTGGTGCCGGCCTTCGTCGGGCTCGGCGCGCCGCATTGGGACGCCGAGGCACGCGGCGCCATTTTCGGACTGACGCGCAATTCCGGCCCGGCGGAGTTTGCCCGCGCCGCGCTTGAATCTGTGGCCTACCAGACACGCGACCTGCTCGACGCCATGCGCAAGGACTGGAAGGGGGCTTCGGCCAAGACCGTGCTGCGGGTCGACGGCGGCATGGTGGCGTCGGACTGGACCATGCAGCGTCTGGCCGACATCCTCGATGCACCGGTCGACCGCCCGACCATTCTCGAGACGACCGCGCTCGGTGCAGCCTGGCTGGCCGGCTCGAAAGCTGGCGTTTGGCCGGATGCCAGGAAGTTCGCGAAGAGCTGGGCGCTGGAACGACGCTTCCAGCCGGACATGGATGGCTCCGTGCGCGTAGCCAAGCTCGCGGGTTGGCGCGATGCTGTGCGACGGACGTTGAGCGTGTCATAAAGAGCCATCAGTGGTGGGTGATGGGGCGCGAGGAATGCAGCCAGATTGGTATCCTGCTTGGCGCGACGAGGCTATCGAACAGCTGAAGGCCAAAAATGCACGCGCGAACAAGGAGTTTCGCCTCGGCGATTGCTCGCGCTATGACTACGACCTGACGGCCGGAACGCTTCTGTTCTCGCAAGACCGGGTCGCCAAGGTGGTCACCGAGATCCAGATTGTCGGCTCAACGAGCACCGAGGCCGGCAACTGGCTGTGGGCTTGGGCAAATTCAAGCCTGCCCAGCGAGCTCCTCAGCGATGCAAAGCTGGTTCGATCCTTCGGAGAGCAGAATGGCATTGACGAACTGGCCCAAGCCTATGCGACGGATGCGGACAATGCGCTGGAAGTGGTTGGTTGGGAACTCAGTGCGGTGATGGCCCGTATCTGCAATGGGTTGGGTATCTATCGTTGTCCCAACAGAGAGGACGGCGGTGGCTTTTATCTGATGCTCAAGAGCATCAACTGGGCAAGTTGACGGCAACTGTTCTCGTCCGGCCAATCGATCAAAAGCCCGCGCCGTTGCCGGCGCGAGCTCCACTCAACGTATCTCAGCTACTTAAACGCGCCTTGATCAGTAAGGCGAACGGCACTCCTTGCGAGGGCCGTAATTCGGCTGGAACGTGTTGTCCGAAGCACGGTAGCTGCGATAGCGGTCGTAGCACCACTGGACGTGGGCGTTGCCTCCGTAGACGCGGTTGTTCTCGTTGTTGATGATGGCACCGGTGATCAGCGCGCCAGTCGCGAACGCCGCGAGCGGGAACCAATGATCGCCGTGACGACGGTAGCCGGGGCGATATTCGCGATAGCCGCGATGGCCGTTCCAATACGCGCCGCGATTGCGGGAAAAATTACGGTCGCGCGAAAAACTGCGGTCACGCGAAAAATTGCGATTGTAGCGGTCCTTGCGCCATTCCCGGTACTGGACTGTCTGCACATCCGGCACCGCGACCTGGGATTGCGGCACATAGTTCGGTTGGGCGTTAACCGACACGGCCTCCGCCGCAACGAATGTGGCGGAGAGAGTGGCCGCCAGAAGGCTCGTTGTGATTCTGTTCATTGGTTTTCTCCTCGATGGTTTTGGCGGACGTCCCTGTGCCGGGAAAACGAGCGGCGCATACAATTGTTCCCCAGACTGGATGCCGCTGTCGGGCAGAAATGCCAGTGTTCCCTTGGCTGTTCTCCCACCGGTGGCGCGGCTGGCAAGTGTCGCGACAGGCCGAAGCCACCCGTGTTTGCGAGCTCTCTTTTTCCGGTTGACCGGTCGAGGCACTCTCCCTATGTTCCGCGCAATTTCGAGGGCCGCCTTTCGCCCGCGGGAGCGCGTAGCTCAGCCGGTAGAGCAACTGACTTTTAATCAGTAGGTCTCGGGTTCGAACCCCGACGCGCTCACCAACTAAATCCTTGATAAATAACCATCTTTCGAAATCGTCCAAAATAAATCAGCAGGCACTGTGTTTCAAAGTGTGTCGGCCTCCATCTGTTCGATCGCCCTCCGCAGGGCCTTCATGTTGGTGTGGGAATAGCGCTGAGTCATCACATTGGTCTTGTGTCCCATCAGGTCCTGGGCGGTTTTCTCAGGAACCCCTGACTGAATGAGCCAGCTTGCGAAGGTATGTCGCAGGTCGTGGATGTGCAGGTTTGGCATCTCTGCCCGCTTCCTGATCCCCGCCCAGCGCTTGGCGAAATTGTACTGCGGCTCGTCCTCCTTCTTCCCCTTGAAGACATACCCAACGCGGTGTGCTTCGAGTGTGTCCGAAAGTGTGTCGATGACCTCTTGGGTCAGCGGGATTTCTCTAGGGCAACTGTTTTTTGTGCGCTCGCCGCCAAGTTGTATCTTCTTGCGCTTGAGATCGACCTCGTCCCAGTGGAGCTTCATGATCTCCTGGTGGCGCATGCCGGTTCCAACACCCAGAATGACGAACAGACGCTGCTCGTAGCCCTTGCAGGCGGCGAGTAGGCGGCCGAACTGGTTGCGATGCACGTACGATTGCCGTTTGTTGGCGTCGGCGATCTTGCTCTTGTCGATCAGCTTCAGTGGGTTGACCTCGACGCCACAGTCCCACTCCCGGGCGTGCGCCATCAACGTGCTGAGAAAGGCCAGGTCGCGCCGGAGCTGGACCGTCTTCCCCGTCTTCATCTTGGTCTTGATATAGGTCTTGACCTTCTCTTCATCTAGTACCCGGATTGCGATGTTGCCGAGCACCGCCAAGACGTTGGTCAAACTTACCGTGTAGTGGCGTTTTGTGGCGGCGGAATAGGGCCTCCTGCGGGGGTGCTTGAATAGCCTCTCCGTGTATGTAGGGCGACGTGCGATGTGAAGGATAAGGCG
>NZ_RZTF01000247.1:0-9744 GCF_004023175.1 Mesorhizobium sp. M7A.F.Ca.MR.362.00.0.0 | reverse complement strand
TGTCTCGCCCGTCCTTCGGACCCCCGTATAGAGACGGGGCGAGGGGGATTGCCAGCGTTGGAGCGCTTCCCTTCTCCCCGTACCATACGGGGAGAAGGTGCCGGCAGGCGGATGAGGGGCGGCGCTAACGACGATCAGTTTCCAGACATCGCCTTCAGATTGGCGGCGTAGGCGTCGACGTCATCCTTGCCGATGATCTTGGTCGGGATGATGATGAGGTTGCCTTCCGGGATGCCCGACTTGTCGCCCTTGAGATAGGCCGCCATCAGCTTCATGCCCTGATAGGCCCATTCGAAGGGCTGCTGCACGACGGTGGCGGCAACGGTGCCTTCCTTGACGCCGCCCAGCGTGATCGGATCGTCATCGAAACCGACGACGGTGATCGAGCCGAGCTTGCCGGCGTCGCGCAGCGCTTCATAGATGCGCGGCGTGTTGTAGGAGTAGAAGCCGACCATGCAGGTGACGTCGGGGCTGGCGACCAGCGCGTCCTCGACGTTCTTCTTGGCGCGCGCCTGGTCGATGTCGGCGCCGCGCACGTCGATCAGCTCGATCTTGGTGCCGGCGAGGCCGTCCTTCATGCCCTGGATGCGCTCCTTGGCGTTGTCGGCGCCGAGCAGGCCGACGAAGCCGAGGCATTTTCCGCCATTGGGCATCGCCTTCTTGGCGATTTCGGCCGCCTGCTTGCCGGCATCGACATTGGACGAGCCGATATAGGCGACGCGCTTGGTCTGCGGGGCGTCCGAGTCGGTGGTGAACAGTGCCGTTTCCGAGGCGATCTTGTTGAGGCCATCGGTCGAGGTCTTGGGATCGACGGCCGAGACCATGATGCCCTTGACGCCGGCGGTCACCAGATCGTCCATCAGCCGCTGCTGGATGGCGACCGAGGACTGTTCGGGATATTTGAGCTCAAGATTGTAGTCAGGCAGTTCGCCCTGCGCTTTCTTGACGCCGGCTTCGGCGGCCTTCCAGAAATCGGAAGCGCCGTTGACGACGAAGGCCAGCGTCGGCTTGTCTTGGGCGCGCGCGATGGCCGTGGCCGACAGGCCAAGCAGCAGCGCGGTCGCGGCTACGGATGCAGTTCGTATCAAGGATTTCATGTTCAACCTCCCGTTTGGCTCAGTCGTTGGACCGGCCGATCTTGCACTGACCTGATTTGCCGTTTGCAGCGTGGACGCCCTCCTCCTCAAAGGGGTTCCCGGCACCGAAAGAATGGCGTCGTTCCAGCCACGATCATGGACCTTAGAGACTCATCCTTCGTTCGTAAATAGTCCGATTTGTCTGACATATCACATATCCGAGACAAGGCTCGCGGAGGTAGTATCCGCTCGCCACCGGGCCATTTTTCGTACTCTCCCGCCGCCCCGGACCTGACCGGCCGGACGCGACGGATTGACGGTACAGCGCATTTTTGTATTAGTAAACAGTATTAGTTTTGAGGCAATATCCGCGGTTTCGAGGCGTATACGTCCACGAGCCGTCGCCACGGCTGAGCTGCAGCCCAAGCCTTTCGCCTTTTGAGTTTTGGCCTGTATGGAGATCCACGGCGGATGGACCTCCGGCATGCTAATAGTTATAAACGACCTTGGCGTTACCTCTATAAATCGAATGCGTCACGCCATCTTGCCGGCCTGACCGGCCTGCCAGACTGGGATTTGCCATGAGCGAGACGACGGATCGGGCCAGCGACACGGCGAGGCGGCGCAAGGCGCCGGCCAAGGGCGCCAAGGGCCGCGTCACCATGATCGATATCGCCAGGGCAGCCGGCTGCTCGCAGGCGACCGTGTCCTTCGTGCTCAACAATTCGCCAGGGATCAAGCTGTCGCAGCAGACCCGCGAACGGGTGATCGAAGCCGCGCGGACGCTTGGCTACGCCGCGCCCGCTTTCGAGGCCCTTCACCCGCCGCTGCCTGCCTTCGGGGGGGCCGCCTTCGAAGGACTGGACGGGGTGATCGGCTTCGCCGTCGACCAGCTCGCCACCAGTCCGGAAGCCGTGGTCGCCATCGAGGGCGCGCGCCAGGCCTCGTGGAATGCCGGCAACGTGCTTCTGGTGGCGCAGACGCTGGGCGATTCCGTCATGGAGCCGCGCGCCATTTCGGCGCTGACCAAGCGGGGCATTTCGGCGCTGATCTACATGACCATCTTCACCCGCGAGATCACAGCGCCCGACTATCTCTACGGTCTCGACATCCCGGTGATCCTGCTCAACTGTTATACGGCCGACTATGCCTTCCCGGCCGTGGTGCCCAGCGAGATCGCCGGCGGCCAGAGCTCGACCCGCCATCTGATCAGCCACGGCCACCGCCGCATCGCCACCATCACCGGCGAGCCGTGGATGCAGGCGGCCCAGGACCGCCTGAAAGGCTACCGCCGCGCGCTCGCCACCGCCGACATCCCGTTCGACCCCGAGCTGGTGGTCGAGGGCGACTGGTCGGCCAGCGCCGGCTACGCCGCGACCGTCAAGCTGCTGGCGCTGAAAGACCGCCCCACCGCCATCTTCTGCCAAAACGACCGCACCGCGATCGGCTGCTACGAAGCGCTGAAGGAAGCCGGCCTACACATCCCTGGGGATATTTCCGTGGTCGGCTACGACGACGAGGAAATCGCCCGGCATCTGTTCCCGCCGCTGACCACCTCGATCCTGCCGCACATGGCGATGGGCCAATGGGCGATCGAGCAGCTGGAAGCGCCGGCGGCTCCTGGGAGGGGGCGGTATCCGATTACGAAGCTGGAATGCCCGCTGGTGGAGCGGGAGAGTGTGCGGGGGGTGGCGGGCTGACAGCGGCGCGGCTGGGCAGCAAAGGGAGCGCCGAACTGGACGTTGCGAATTCTGCAGCCGAATAAAAGGCGGTGGTGGAATATTCAATTGCAGCCGGATACTCTTCCTGCTGAGATATAATCGCGAATCGATCTTGCTTGATAGTCAGGTTCAACAGCAGACTCGGCAGCAAGGACCGTGCGTGTTTCATCACTCTGCCGACAATCTCGACGATTTAATGCGAAAGGTTTTCACGCGGCTGTTGTCCGGTAACAAGCGGAACAACCGCGTGAGATCACGCAAAGGTACAAGCACCGAGTTGTTCGGTGCGCTTCTCGAACTTACTAATCCGCGTGCGCGACTGGGAAGATCCGAGGCGCGCGCTAGAGTTTTCAGTCCGCTTGGCGAACTGCTCTGGTACCTGTCAGGCAGCGACGCATTAGACCAAATCAATTACTACATCGAAGGATATGACGAGTTTTCCGACGACGGCGAGACGCTCAACGGCGCTTATGGCCGCCGTATCTTCGGGCGCGCTCGCCTGCGCGGCGACGCCGAGCCCAAGGACGAATGGCAGCGCGTGATCGACACTCTGCGCGCCGAGCCCGGTTCGCGTAACGCGATCATCCAAATCTACGCGAACGCCGACGGTGCTCGAAACGGTGCAGACGGCAAAAAAAGCAAGGACATTCCTTGCACCTGCACGCTGCATTTCGTCATCAGGAAGAAACGGCTTCACCTACACGTGCACATGCGGTCCAACGACGTTTTCCTCGGGCTGCCGCATGACGTCTTCTCGTTTACCATGCTGCAGGAGATCGCCGCGCGTGAGTTAGGGGTCGAACCAGGAACCTATCATCACTCGGTGGCCAGCCTACATCTCTACGACGACACGGAAAGGCAAAAGCCGCGTACAAACGCCCAGAAGTACGTGGACGAGGGGCTGCACGACATCGTCCCCATGCCGCCGATGCCGTTGGGCGATCCGTGGCCGGCCGTATGGCAAGTGCTGGAAGCGGAACGTGAAATCCGTGCCGGCAACCCGAATTTCGAACCCGTGGCGGATCTCGACCCCTATTGGCGGGACCTGATTATACTGCTGCGCGTCTTTGCTCTTGGCACATTACGGGATACGAAGCGTGCCGCCGAGTTGCTCGACCGGCTGAACCATGACGGGTTCAAACTCTATGTGCTCGATCGGATCGCTAAGAAGAAAGTGGCGGATCCGGTCATCCGAGAACTGTTCGAACCGGAAGAAGTAGATGCCCAACGGAATCCATAGGGACCGCCAATTCCAATTGCTGAAAGGCCTTGCGGCATACGAAGACGAATTCGGTCCACTTCCCGGTATCGCGGATCCCGCGGCCAGACAGACACTGGTTGAGCAGATGGTGTCGAGCATCCGACGGATCGAGTATGTGCGGAATTTCCGCCATCGCCCAGCCATCTCGGCTGATCGTATCAATCCGTACTCCCCTCTTTTCGATCCTCTGAAAGGTGCGTTTTATCTTGATACCAAGGGCCGCCGCGACGAAGCGGTATGGATAGCTTTTCTGGGCACTCATTTTGGCAAACACGCCGAAGATGCCTGGAAGCTGGCCGCGAACGTCATGGGCTCGTTCGGAGAGGGGCCGGTGTGGACTTTGGAGCGCTATGGCGTCAACAGGGCCGATTTTGAGGCGATGTTAACCACGCATGAGGATGACCTGAAGTCCAAATCTATATCCGGACGATTTTCGAACCACCGTCAGTACCAAAGCAAGAAGATTGGCAATATTGGCAAGGTGTTCAGTACTTTCCACGAATGGTTGACGGCCTCGGGTGGTATGAATTCAAAGGTGCGGCTGATACATAAAGAGGTTGGCCAGGAGCCTACGGCAGTTTTCAAGAAGCTCTACCGATCGATGAAGGATGTCTACGGTTTTGGTCGCTTGGGCAAGTTCGACTTCCTGACCATGTTGGGCAAGCTAGACCTAGCGCCGATTGACGCCGACAGTGTGTACCTAACGGGCGCCACCGGCCCGTTGTTCGGGGCCAAGCTGCTAGTCTTGGGAGCGACCAATGCAGAAGGTAAGCCCAAGGAGATCGAGAGAGCGGTTGATACGCTCGACGACTACCTCAACGTCGGTAAGCAAGTGCTTGAAGACAGTCTCTGCAATTGGCAGAAGAGCCCGACGATCTACACTTATTTCAGAGGTTAGTCGATCAGGTCAGGTATGTTTGGGTCTTCACCCCAACGGTAGCGGCGCTTGAGGAAGTTCAGCTTGCTGTGATCCACCACGTCGGCCCGCTGCAACTGACCTACGATGATACCTGGTGTGACATCCACCGCTCGGGCGATGGCCATGATAGCCTTCGGCCCCACGCCACGGTTGTCGAGTTCTTCCCGAAAATTGGCAGGAAAGAGCAATTCTTGCGCAAACTCGTTGGCCTCTCGTTCTTGAGTCTCCGTGTCCGTTCCCATGAATACAGCGCCTTCGCCGTCGATATGGTCTTGCCCATGCAGTACGATGTGCGCAGCCTCATGAAAGAACGTGAACCAAAAATGGTCTTCCGCCATATGGCGGAAGCTAAGCAGGATGACCGGATTGCCGTTGGTATCGAACCAGGACGCGCCACTTGCGCGGCAACCGTCCGGAGTCCGGGCGGTTGCTACTGCCACACCGACAGATCTGCAAGCGGCTACGAGGCGCGGAACAAACGCGGATGGCCGCTTGAAAGCTGAAAGCTTCTTTAGTCCTGGAAGCATGTTCCTAAATGCCGAGAGGTCAAACTCGGGCAGGTCACGGTCGGCGATGGCCAATTCGCCGGCGCGCAGCCAGACCAGTGTGGCCATGCCGTCGGACGCGAGGGATAGTGAGGTTCGGAAAGCGACAGCGCCCACGCCCGATGAGTAGCGCTGTCCCCATTCCTGCAGAGTCAAGCAGCCAAAAAATGCGAGAATCTCGTCCTTGAGTTTGTTCTTAGACTTGCTGCCTTTGGGGACCCAACCGAATTTGCGCATCGATGCTGCCGGCATCGATGCGACCCATGACGCCTCTGAGTCTTGTGAACTCTCGTCCAAACGGGCCATATCCAAAACGTAGGATTTATCGCGGGCCAGCCAGAACCGCGTCGTAGACCCTAGATTGTCGGCCAGAACACCGGCGTCACTTTCTGTCAACCGACGGTGGCCCCTAATCAAAGCGTCGAAATCGTCTGTGGATATTCCCAATGCGTCAGCGAGTTCTGCGCCGTCGATTTCCTTGGTGTCCATGAGCCGCACTATCGTGTCGCCCGGCGGTGAAGACCAGTTAGGGTCAATCATGCTAGCAGCTTTCCGTTGTTGAGAATCCGCAAGAGCTTAACGCGGTGAACATCGCCCCAGTTGGTCGTGTTGATCACACCGGCTCCGATGGGCTCCACCTCCACTACAGCGGAATCTCCCAATGGATAGCTTAACCCGATCTTGCCTTCAGCCCAGTTAACCTTTGGTTCATCCGGCACTTCGTGGAGATAAATGGCGCCCCGCATGTCTGCGATAAGACTGTGGTATGACCGTGCCAGGTCCTCACCGAGCATTTTCGTTGCCGCCTTTCCGTCGATAGTTGCCCTTCGGATTTTCGGTGTGAGATAGTGAAGTTCCAAGGCAAATCGTCCCGCGAGCAGACCCGAGACCACGCCTGTGACTACTTCGCACTGCGAGTAGTGAGAGACAGCCCGAGGAAAAAGACAAGTCGAATCGTTCGTCTAGACAACTAATGTCAGCGCTATCCGGCTACGACACCATAATCAATGCCGGTGTCGTCATGTAGTTGAGCGATTGTGCTTATCCTTGCTGATATGCGGCGCAAAGCAGCCACCGCCAAACGCAGTGTCCAGAACGGACCCCTTTGCATTCTGGCGCACCCGACAGGATTCGAACCTGTGACCTCTGCCTTCGGAGGGCAGCGCTCTATCCAGCTGAGCTACGGGTGCTTTCCGGAATGCGGAAAACGAACCAGCCGGTGAACCGGCAAGTCACGGCTTCTTAGCGGAAGCAGGCGCGAGCTTCAACGGGCAATTGGAGATTGGCGCAGCGACCTGGCCCGGTGCGCCCCAGGGTACGGCTTATGAAGTTGCCGCCCCCGCCTTCACCGTCCGCCTTCCGCGCACCGCGCGCTTCGGCTTCTTCGCACCCGCCAGTTCGTGCATCGCATCCAGCTGCATCTGCTGCATTTCGGCCAGGCGCGTCCATTGGCGCGAGATGAGGTAGTCTAGCTTTTCGTGCAGATGGCGCACTTCGAGCTCGGCCTTGAGGTTGACGCGGTAGTCGTTGAAGGAGCGCAGGCGGTCCTTGGACTCCTGCCGCCGCTGGCTCATCATGATGATCGGCGCCTGGATGGCGGCGATGCAGGAGAGCAGCAGGTTGAGCAGGATGAAGGGGTAGGGGTCGAAGGCGGCGCTCATGCCTTCGAGCAGGTTGATGCCGATCCACACCAGAAGCACGCTGCCGAACGAGATCAGGAACCACCAGCTGCCGCCGAAGGCCGCCATGTTGTCTGAGACACGGTCGGCGAAGGTGCGGTGCTCCTCGAACTCCTCCTCCGAGTTTTCGGAAATCGTGTCCTGCCTGGCGATCGATTCGACCACCTGGCGGTCGAGCTCGGAGAATTCGCCGTGCTCCTGCTGCAGCAGCTCCTCCATGTAGCGCATGCGGTAGCGTCCGAGCTCGGCACGGCTGATGCGGGCGCCGGCCGGCAGGTCGGGATGGTCCGAGCGGATGCGGTCGGCGAGGCTCGGGCGCAGCGTGTCGATGCGCACCAGATCGCGCTTGCGGAATTTGCGGCCCGATATTGCCGACGGTTTTTTCTTAGGCTTGCCACGGTGGGCGCCGGGGCCCGCAGGTTCGGAGTCCGGCACTTCGGGCGTGTCGAAGTGCTCGTCCGAGACCGGATCGGCCTCCAGCTCACCGACGATCGGCGCCTCGAAATATTCGCCGCCGCTGTCGTGCTGGTTGTCTTCCGGTTGCTCGGGCGTTTTGGGGACGGTGCTCATGGTGGGCTCCTGGTGGTGCTGGGCGACGTATGCCGCAACATCGCCAGCATCGCGACGGATTTCGTGGGACTACAAGTGTTTTTGATCGCTTCCCGACTTCGTCATCCACGGGCGGAGCGGGAGCGAAGCGGACGCGCAGACCCGAGAATCCATGCCGCGACCTGCGAGTGTCGCTTGCGGTGAAGAACTTGCCCGATGTTGGCGCCAATCACCCCCCTCTGTCCCGCCAGCGTGCGCAAGGTTCTGCACCGTGGTGACGCGTTGGGAGTCCCGGCATGGATCCTCGGGTCTGCGCCGCGTCGCTACGCTCCTTGCTTCGCCCGTGGATGACGAAGTGGTGGGCGGCAGCCGAGCACCCAGACGCGAACCGCGCCGCGGCCACTACTGCTCGGCGAACATCAGCCTGGTCTTGGCGCCGTCCATGGTCGGCGACAGGCTGCGCTGGATCAGCGCTTCGACATGGTCGTTGCGCTGGCGGGCTGAGTCGGCGCCCATGACCACGACGATCAGATTGCGGCCGTCGGCATTGTAGGAGGTGACGATGTTGAAGCCCGAGGCCCTGATGTAGCCGGTCTTGATGCCGTCGACGCCGCGCACGCGGCCGAGCATGTCGTTGTGGCCGCGCACCAGCCGACCGCGGAACATGAAGTCGCTTTCGGAGAAATAGTGGAACTGCTGGGGGAAGCGCTGTCGCAGCGCCATGCCGAGCACCGCCATGTCGCGCGCCGTGGTCATCTGGCCACCGTCGGGCAGGCCGGACGCGTTGCGGAAAATGGTGCTGGTCATGCCGAGCTGGCGCGCCCTGGATGTCATCATGGCGGCGAACTGATCCTCCGAGCCGCCGAGATATTCGCCGACCGCCACCGCCACGTCGTTGGCCGATTTGACGACGATGGCGCGGATCGCCGAATCGACGTCGATGCTTTCGCCGCGCCGGAAGCGCAGCTTGGTCGGCGGCTGCGAGGCGGCATGGTCCGAAACCGGGATCTGCGTCTGCTTGCTGACGCGGCCGGAGTCCAGCGCCTCGAACAGCAGATAGAGCGTCATCATCTTGGTCAGCGAGGCCGGGTAGCGCTGCGCCGTCGAGCTGACCTCGAACAGCTGCTTGCCGGTCCTGGCGTCGACGACGATGGCCGCATATTTCTGCGCCGGCGCCGGCACGGCCAGCACGCTGTCGGGCGGCGTCGTGGTCGAGCAGCCGGCAAGCAGCACCAGCAGGGCGAGTGCCGCAAAAACTCTCTGGATGAGCAGAAGGGGGCGCAGGTTGGACAAGGGCAGGACTGTTCTGGGGTCGGCTGTTGCTGAGATGCGGCGAAGCTAACGTAACGCAAGTGATGCGTCCATTTGGTTAATGGCGGCAGCAAGGCATTTGCCCAGGTTTGCGCATATTTTCAGAGCTTGGCGCCGCCCCTCATCTGGCTGCCGCCATCTTCTCCCCGTGAACGGGGAGAAGGACGCTCTCCTCGACGGGTTCGCCAACCGCCGGCGTCGCAGAGTGAACGCCAACACCGCGGCATCTCCCTTCTCCCCGTTCACGGGGAGAAGGTGCCGGCAGGCGGATGAGGGGCAGCGCCGGCGTCGGCTATCGGCCCCGCCGAGCATCTGCCCCGAAAACGCCGGTTTTCCCGTGTCTTTCCTTGCCAGGGCCGCGTTTCCCGTGGGAAGGGGCGTGGTATCTCAGGGCTTGGGGGCTTGGCATGACGAATATCGGGGCCGGGGGCGCAGCGCCCTCGCTTATCAGGGCATCGCTCAGCCGCACCGGCAAATGGGCCGGCAGCGTCGCCTTTATCGGGGGTGCCGTATCAGACATCCTCAATCCGCTGGCGCCGTTCGCCGCCTATATCGCGCTGATCGCCGCGGTGGCCGCAATCATCATCGCCATTGCCATCGTGCTCAGGCTGGTGCTGGCGGCCAGAGCGCTGCCGGCCTTGATCTTCGCCACCACGGCGGCGGCCGTCGCCAGCGGCGTCTAC
>NZ_RZTF01000246.1:6031-9779 GCF_004023175.1 Mesorhizobium sp. M7A.F.Ca.MR.362.00.0.0 | reverse complement strand
GATGTTTACGCGGCCGCGCGGCGCGCCTTTCCGGATATCCGCCTCGGCGGCGGCATGTTCAGCTACTTCACCGAACTCAACCGCAAGCGCGTGCCGGCGGACCAGCTCGATTTCATCACCCATTGTACTTGCCCGATCGTGCATGCCGCCGACGATCTCAGCATCATGCAATCGCTGGAGGCGCTGCCTTTCATCACCCGATCGGCGCGGGCGATCTTCGGGGCAAAGCCCTATCGGATCGGCCCGTCGACGATTGCCATGCGCCAGAACCCCTATGGCAGCGCGACCAAGCCCAATCCCGGGGGACAGCGCGTTGCCATGGCCGACAGCGATCCTCGCCACACCGGTCAGTTCGCTGCTGCATGGACGATTGGCTATGCCGCGCGTGTCGCACCGGTCGGACTGGAGATGTTGACACTTTCCAGCTTCACTGGACCTTTCGGCGTGCTCGCTTCATCAGGGGAACCTGTCGCGGAAGGATCACACCGGCCAATCTTCCAGCCCATCAAGGGGCTTTGCGAGCTGGCCGGCCTTGCGCATGTGTCGGCAAGGACGAGCGATGAAACCAAGGTGCTGGCGCTGGCCGGGCGCTCCGCCTCGGGCAAGACAATCGCGTGGCTGGCGAACCTGACGGCGGAAGACGTGCAGGTCGACATTTCAGCTTTTGGCCGAGGCCAGGTCGCAATGACGCCTTACGCGATCCTTCGGATCGGCTGAACCGCCGAGATTATTTTTCAGAATTCATCACATAGAGCGCGCGCGAGCGTTCGAGATGCTTGATCATCGCCTTCTCGGCGCCGTCGGCATCCTTTTTCTCGATGCGGCCGATGATCTCTTCGTGCTCGGTCAGCGTGAACTTTTCCTTGCCGGTCCAGATCAGCATTTCGGTGTGGTATTCCTTCAGCCAGCCCAGCATCGCCTCGCTGACGGCAATATAGATCGGATTGCCGGAGATGGCGGCGATCTGTGTATGGAACTTCATGTCAGCGGAGATGAAGGCTTCGGAATCGCCGCGAAAGCCGCGCTGTTCGGCAACGGTGGCCCTGAGCCGCTGCACATCCTCGGCGGTGGCCTTTTCGGCGGCTTCCCTGACCATGCCGCGCTCGAAGAAGATGCGCGCGGTCTTCAGGTGCTCAAGCGTGTCCTTCGACGACGACAGGATGATCTTGGCGGCGCCGTCGACCTGCTTGATGATCGACTTGGCGGTGAGTTGCAGCACCTTGGCGCGTTCGCCATGCGAGATCGCCACCAGGCCCATATTGCTCAGCGCCTGCATCGCCTCGCGAATCGCCGGCCTGCCGACCTCGAAGCGCTCCATCAGTTCGCGCTCCGACGGCATGTCGTCGCCCGGCATCAGCTCGCCGCTGGTGATCAGGCGTTTCAGCCGCAAGAAGACCTCATCGGAAAGCTTGCGCCGGACAATCGGTTCCGAACGGTTCATCGTCGCGAATCACTCCCTTGACCCGGCCTTATCTAACACTGCCGCCACAATTCCCGGAATTGCCGTCTGTCGATCCCGCTGCCGGATATGACTTGCAATACTTATGTACTCATTATACCAGATTTGAAACACCGGTGAACCTTTTTCGAACGCCTCGGCTTGAGACAGCGGACCATGATCACGCTCACCTACCGCATCGAAACGCCTGGAAGCATCGAAGTCCTGGCGGCCAAGATCGCCAGCGATCAGTCGACCGGCACCTTCGTCGCGCTGCCCGGCGAGACCGAGGAACTGAAAGCCCGGGTGGCGGCGCGCGTGCTGGCGATACGGCCTCTGGCCGATGCCGAACGGCCGTCGCTTCCCGACAGCGGCAACGGGCCGTTCAGGCGCGCCGATGTCGATATCGCCTTTCCATTCGATGCCATCGGCACCGACCTTTCGGCACTGATGACCATTGCCATCGGCGGCACCTATTCGATCAAGGGCCTCACCGGGATTCGCATCGTCGACATGAAATTGCCGGAGGAGTATCGCGGCGCGCATCCCGGCCCCCAGTTCGGTGTCGCCGGCAGCCGTCGGCTGACCAATGTGACGGATCGTCCGATCATCGGCACCATCGTCAAGCCGGCGCTGGGCTTGCGGCCACATGAGACGGCCGCAATGGTGGCGGAACTGATCGCCGCCGGTGTCGACTTCATCAAGGACGACGAGAAGCTGATGAGCCCGGCCTATTCGCCCCTGTCGGAACGAGTGAAGGCGATCGTGCCGCTGATCCTCGACCACGAGCAGAAGACCGGCAAGAAGGTGATGTATGCCTTCGGCATCTCGCATGCCGACCCCGATGAGATGATGCGCAACCACGATATGGTGGCGAAGGCTGGCGGCAATTGCGCTGTCATCAACATCAACTCGATCGGCTTCGGTGGCATGGCGTTCCTGAGGAAGCGCTCCAGTCTGGTGCTGCATGCTCACCGCAACGGCTGGGACATCCTCACCCGGCACCCCGGGCTAGGCATGGACTTCAAGGTCTGGCAGCAATTCTGGCGACTGCTCGGCGTCGACCAGTTCCAGATCAACGGCATCGCCTCGAAATACTGGGAGCCGGACGACTCTTTCGTCGAATCGTTCAAGGCGGTGACGACACCGATCTTTTCACCCGAGGACTGCGCCTTGCCGGTGGCGGGCTCTGGCCAGTGGGGCGGCCAGGCTCCTGAGACATATGCGCGGACCGGACGGACCGTCGATCTTCTCTATCTCTGCGGCGGCGGCATCGTCAGCCATCCGGACGGGCCGGGCGCCGGTGTGCGTGCCGTGCAGCAAGCCTGGCAAGCGGCGGTCGACGGCATTCCGCTGGCGGACTTCGCCCTGAACCATCCCGAACTGGCGCGGTCGATCGAAAAATTCGGCGACGGCAAGGCAGCCTGAGACGATGCAGGACCTGCTTCTCAGCTATTACGGCGACGACCTGACCGGCTCGACCGATGTGATGGAGGCGCTCGAGCTCGGTGGTGTGCCGACCGTGCTGTTCATGCGCCAGCCGGACGATGCCTTGCTTTCACGATTTGCCCATTGCCGGGCGATCGGCCTCGCCGGCACCAGCCGCAGCGAGACACCGCGATGGATGGACACATATCTGCGCGATGCCTTTGCCTGGCTGAAGACACTGAATGCCGAGATTTGTCACTACAAGGTCTGCTCGACCTTCGATTCCAGCCCGACGATCGGCAGCATCGGCCGGGCCACCGAGATCGGCCGCTCGGTGTTCGCGCAAGCCAGCGTGCCGCTGCTGGTCGGCGCGCCGCAGCTCAAGCGCTACACCGCCTTCGGGCACCTGTTCGCCGCCTATCGCGACCAATATTTCCGCATCGACCGCCACCCGGTGATGAGCCGCCACCCGACGACGCCGATGGATGAGTCGGATTTGCTGATCCATCTGTCGCGGCAGACGGCGCTGAGCTCGGGGCTGGTCGACCTTGCGACGCTGCAGTCGGCATCGCGGTCGGCGGCGTTCGATCGGCTGACCGGAAACGGCACCCCCATCGTGCTTGTCGATGTCGACAATCTGGAAACGCAGGCTCTGGCCGGCAAGGAGATCTGGCGCGTTCGCAAGCCAGGCGGTTCCTTTGTCGTCGGCTCATCCGGAGTCGAGTATGCGTTGCTGGCCGAATGGGCGTCGAATGGCATTGTCGGCGCCGGACATGGCTTCACGCCACCGGGCGCAGCCGAGCGGATAGCCGTCGTGTCGGGCAGTTGCTCGCCGACCACGGAACGGCAGATCCGGCATGCCCTGACCGACGGTTTCGACGG